>JALHUC010000506.1 GCA_022865845.1 bacterium
GGCAGCCTGTCCCTCCTCCCACTGATCTACTTTGGTCTGGGCAACGGAAATTCCGGATTAGCCCCGCCTGTCTCCATCGGTACCAGGACCAAAATAATAGGGTCTGTTCTTGCGGGTCTGGTACTTTTTGGCGGCGCGTCTCTTCAGCAGATGGGGATCGTCTACACTACGGCCGGTAAAGCAGGATTCATAACAGGACTTTATGTCATCCTCGTCCCTATTATCGGGCTCAGGTTGGGGCGAAAAGCCTCTACTGGGACATGGATGGGCGCTGTGCTGGCCGTCGCGGGCCTTTATCTTCTGAGTGTTACCGAGCAGTTCACCATCGCCAAAGGGGATTTCCTGGTCCTTTTGAGCGCTTTCATGTGGGCTGCCCACGTCCTCTGGATCAGCTGGCTTTCCCCTCGCATGAACCCGCTTATCCTGGCTTCTTCCCAGTTCGCCATCTGCTCTGTTTTCAGTTTCATCACCGCTTACGCACTGGAACCGATCGTCATGGCTTCCATTCTAGCAGCGTATATCCCCATCCTCTTCGGGGGGTTGTGTTCCGTGGGGATCGCCTACACCCTCCAGGTGGTCGCCCAGAGGGACGCTCACCCGGCCCACGCCTCTATCCTTCTCAGCATGGAAGGCGCCTTTGCTGTCCTCGGTGGTTGGCTGCTTCTCAATGAGACTCTGTCATTAAGAGGGGTTATGGGATGTGCTTTGATGCTTTCCGGGATGCTGCTGTCCCAATTATGGGAACACACACGGATTTCGGAAAGAAATCAGAGTAAACAACGGTTACTATAAACGCAGTGTTTTGAAACGCGGAGTACGCCCCTCGATCCTGCCAGCGGCGGGACTCAGGGCAGGCTTCTACTTCTACATATTTTCTCGCCCACTCTCCATAACCCCGCTTTTCACGCACAGATGCTATGTGTGCACATGGGATTGCCGCCTTCCCTTGAGGTCCTGACCGTATACCGCATTTTCCGCCGAGCGTCCTATGCTCGCATTTCTTTTCCGCTGGCTAACTGAGGTGAATTCCTGTAGATATCGGGGCCGCTTGACTTTAACTGGTACCGTTCCAACACCCCCACAGCAGCCCCGGAGATAAGGTAATATTTATGGAGCTTGTTTTTTTTAAAATCATCATCACCGTTTTGCTCATCCTCGCCCTCACCTGGGTTGCCGAAAAGGCCAGTCCCCAGATCGCCGGTATCCTCAGCGGGTATCCCATTGGGACTGCTCTTGTGCTTTTCTTTTACGGCATCCAGGTTGGACCGGACTTTGCGGTGGCTACCGTACCCTACAACCTGCTGGGGCACGTTTCAGCCCTGATCTTTGTGTGCCTCTACTTCCTGGGGTCCAGGGACTCCACCGTTGGCTCCACTATTTTCGCCTCCATCTGCGCCCTGGGCGGTTACGCTGTAGCAGCGTGGGGATTGAGCAACATGAAACCATCCCTTCTATCGGCAGCCGCCGTATCCTTTGTAGCTATCGCTATTTTCTCATTTATTTTCAGGAGTATCCCCAACACGACCATCGACAGACCGATCCACTACACACCGGGTATGGTCATTTTCCGGATACTGATTTCCACCGTCATGGTCCTTGCCATCACGGGCCTTGCCCGGAGCGTAGGGATAAACTGGGCAGGCCTGTTCTCAGCCTTCCCTCTGGTAGTCTTTCCTCTTCTGGCCCTTATCCACCTGAACTTCGGAGCCCAACGAGCCCACACTGTACTGAAGAACTTCCCGAGTGGGCTCTGGACGGTTCTTGTATACTCAATCACGATCTCTTTGACATATGGTCGCTACGGAGTTTTCCTGGGAACAGCCATCGGATATCTGGCAGCCACAGCTGTACTGTTGGTGATCAACTGGAGGGTCTTGTTCGAGGACAGAACTAACGTTGTAAGTCTGGACAAAATCTTGAAAGAAGCGAAGCTATAGAGCCCTTTCTCTCCAGAATAGAGCATTAAGATAAGACTATATTCAGGGGGGAGTAACGATGCCCTCAAAAGCGTTAAAGACTTTCTCACACAGAGCCGCGGAGTCACAGAGCAAGGCTTTTCCAAAGCTAATCGCCAAAATTAATCAGAAAAAAATATGTTTTTCTCAGTGTCTCTGTGTCTCTAGTGAGTCACGCTTGTAGCGTGACGAACGAGCGTGAGAAAAGTGTTTAAACGTACCTGTATCAGTTCGTCGTCTCTTGAAGCAGGTTGCTGCTTTTAGAATCGGGACTGTAATCGAGAGCGTACTCCAGAGAATCTCCATCCTTGACCCTTTTGAAAACGTTGCTGCTGATGACATGGCCCAGGGAATCCTGAGCCTGGAGATCCATGACAATCCCCCCTGTCCCCGTCCCAATCAGTATAAACCGGTAAACGCCCGAGGCAGGGTTTTTCAGGGTAATGGTCCAACTGTCCGACCTGTCCTCGGCTTTCTCGATAGCAACATCCGCTCCCCTGATCTCTTCCAACTCACCGCCCGTAATAAAGTCCGCCCCTGCCCTCAACCCATCGGGACCGATGATCTGGACCCTTGCCGGCCCATAACTGTAGAGAACGATCTGCCCCTTGCTCTCGATATCAGAAGCCATCGATGACACAAGTAAAACCAGCATTCCGAAAAGCAGAAAAACCGGCAGCAGGGCTAAGGTGCCAACAAGTCTTTTCATGATGGGAAGCAGTAAACCTTTCACGCTGGGCACTATATCCGATCTTTAAAATAATCCATGAACAGGAAGACCATAATCACAACAGGCCGCATAAAGTTCGGCATACTACTCCCCTCTTCCGGAAATGGGAAGGGGGTGGGTGATCGGTGATCGGTAATCGGTAATCGGTAATCGGTAATCGGTAATCGGTAATCGGTAATCAATTAAAACAATTGTCTACAACTCTATCTGTCAAGAAACAGATGGAAGGCTCGGCATTACGCCGGGCCTTTCTCTATCTGGCACCTCGCCCCTGGGACTGATATAGTTTATTTATTTTACCGATCACTGATCACGGATCACTGATCACCGGTTATACGGAGGCCCCCCATGAAATACCGTACGTTAGGAAAGAGCGGGGTCGAGGTTTCAGCCCTTGGATTCGGCTGCATGCGGCTGCCGATCCAGGGAGGAGCCCAAAGCGCGGCCGATATTTTCAACCCTGAAAAACTCATCGATGTTGACGAGGCCACGAGGATGATCGAATACGCCGTTAACCATGGCGTGAACTACTTCGACACGGCCTACGGTTATCATGGCGGGCAGAGCGAGAGCTTTCTAGGAAAGGCCATTGCTCCTTACCGTGACAAAGTTTTTATAGCCAGCAAGCTTCCGGTGTGGATGGTCCAATCGGCTGACGACTTTGACCGGATCCTTGATGAGCAGCTCAAGCGCCTCGGCATGGAATATCTGGATTTTTACCTGCTCCACGGCCTGGGTCGGCACTTCTGGGAACCTGCCCGGGAGATGGGAGCCCTGAAGTTCCTGGACAGGGTCCTGGCGGATGGGCGTGTCAAACACGTAGGGTTTTCCTTCCACGACGACATCAAGATCTTCAAGGAGATCGTCGACTCCTACGAATGGGAGATGTGCCAGATCCAGTACAACTATTATGATGAGAACTACCAGGCGGGAAGAGAGGGCCTCAAATACGCGGCTGAGAGAAATATAGGGGTCATCGCTATGGAGCCTCTCAGGGGCGGAAAGATCGTAGACCGTATCCCCGATGAGATCCAGGATGTGTGGGATACAGCCCCCGTCAGAAGATCTCCCGTTGAGTGGGCTTTTCAGTGGCTCTGGGACCAGCCAGACGTAACCATGGCACTTTCCGGAATGAGCAACATGGCCCAGGTTCTCCAGAATGTGGACCTGGCCGGGGAGGCCCAGGTGAATACCCTCACAGAAGCGGAAGAGGGCATAATTAGGGAGGTCAGGGAACTCTACCGCCGCATGATGAAGGTAGACTGTACAAGCTGCGCCTACTGCATGCCGTGCCCCCACGGCGTTAACATCCCCATGAACTTTTCTCTCTACAACGACATGTTCATGTTCAAGGATCCTGAACTGAGCGTCATGCTGTACAACTACACGCTCCCTCCCCAACAGAGAGCTTCGGCCTGTACCGAATGCGGACAGTGCGAGGAGCTGTGTCCCCAGCACATCGCCATCATCCATGATCTGAAGGCGGTACATGAAACCCTTAAGAGCAGCGACTCGTAATTTGTGACTCGTGATTAGTAAGGTCCAGGATGTAGAGTACGCCATTCGATCCCGCCCTCAGCGGGGCTCCTGACAGGGGAGGATAATAAAAGCTGTATTACCGCAAGGCAGGATCGGCTTAAGGCGAGCTTAACAGGGATAAATGGGATACAGGGGATAAAACAACAAAACGGGGAAGAGCTTAAGGTCAAGTCGCCTTGTGATTAAACCATCCCTTGAATCCCCTTCATCCCTGTTAGAAACGATTGTAGATTTTTGTTCGTAAGTTTGGACAGCTCTTTCGAGATTTGAGAAAAAAAGCCCGGCAACCAGGCCGGGCTTTTTTCTGTTCACGGATCACGATTCACGGTTCGCGATTCACCCATTTATTTTCTTCAACAGCCACGCCATGTTCTTCCCCAGATCGCCCATGGTCTTCATACCCTCTTCGTCGTCCTCAACCTCACCCGGGTGCAGGCCCA
>JALHUC010000507.1 GCA_022865845.1 bacterium
GGAAAATCTCCCAAGTACAACCGTATCCTCCTCAAGATCAGCGGCGAGGCCCTGCTGGGGTCCGAGCCCCTCGGTCTGGATTTCGACGTTGTAAGCTCCATCGCCTCCGAGTTGGCTCAAGTCCATGCCCTCGGCGTTGAGCTGGCGGTGGTCATCGGCGGCGGGAATATTTTCCGCGGCGCCGTAGATAGCGGAACAACCATCGAACGTACCACCGGCGACTATATGGGTATGATGGCTACAATCATCAACGCCCTTGCTCTCCAGAGCGTGCTGGAAAAGGAGGGCGTTCCCACAAGGGTCCAGTCAGCCATTTCCATAAGCCAGGTCGCCGAGCCCTACATCCGTCGAAAAGCTATCAGGCATCTTGAAAAAGGCCGGGTAGTTATCTTTGCTGCCGGTACAGGTAACCCCTTTTTTACAACGGATACAGCCGCTGCCTTAAGAGCTATGGAGATCGGGGCTGGTATCCTCATGAAGGCCACCAAGGTAGACGGAGTCTACACCGCTGATCCCATGGTCGACCCGGATGCCGTAAAACTGGACCGGGTCACCTACAAGGAGGTTCTGGAGCAGGACCTGAAGGTGATGGATGCAACCGCCATTGCCCTGTGCATGGACAACGACATGTCCATCATGGTATTCAACCTGAAGACCAGCGGCAATATGATGCGGGCAGTTACCGGCGAAACGGTGGGGACGGTAGTGACAGGAGGAGACCAGTAAAGATGATCAAGGAACTCTACCAGGATATGGAAAAGAAGATGGAAAAAACCATTGAGTCTCTTGGGAGGGATCTGGCAACCATCCGCACTGGCAGAGCTTCGCTGGCCATCCTCGACGGGATCACCCTGGAATATTACGGTTCCCAGTCACCCCTGAACCAGGTTGCCACCCTGTCGATCCCGGAGAGCCGCCTTATAGTCATCCAACCCTGGGACCCCACCGCGATCAAGGAAATTGAAAAGGCGCTTATGCGCTCGGACCTGGGACTCACCCCCAACAACGATGGCAAGGTCATCAGGTTGCCTATCCCGGCTCTCACTGAGGAAAGAAGGATCCAGCTTGTCAAGGTGGTGAAAAGAAACGGGGAAGAGGGAAAAGTGGCCATACGCAATATCCGCCGTGATGCCATTTCTGAAGCCAAGGATTTTGAAAAGGAAAAGGTTATTTCCGAGGACGAGCTGCACCGGGCACAGGATGAGATCCAGAAAGTTACCGACAGATACATCCAGAGGGTGGACGAGCTCATCGACAAGAAGGAAAAAGAGGTCCTCGAGGTCTGAACCCGAATCCCGCCCGCCCAGTTATAAGTGCTCATCGATTGATGGACTTGCACAGAGTTCATCCATATCCAATAAGCCTCGAAGAGATATTTTACGAAGTAACCATCAAATGAATCAGAAACTTCCCATTCACATTGCCATAATCATGGACGGCAACGGACGGTGGGCTGCCGATCGCAACCTTCCGCGCATCGCCGGTCATCGGGCCGGTGTTGATGCTGTTCGCAGGGTCGTGGAGGACTGCACCCGTTTCAAGATCCCCTATCTCACACTGTTTGCATTTTCTACAGAGAACTGGAACCGCCCCCAGAGCGAGGTTGGCGGGCTGATGGTTCTTCTGGACCAGTATCTGAAAAAAGAACTGCGTACACTCATGAAGAACAACGTGCGCCTGAGTACCATCGGGCAGATTGATGACCTGCCCGCCAATGTCAGGCAGACCCTTCGTGATGTAGTGGAGCAGTCGGCTGTAAATGACGGGTTGAACCTCACCCTGGCACTGAGCTATAGCGGGCGGGACGATATCCTGGAGGCGGTGCGCAGAGTCGCCACGGCAGTCCAGAAAGGTGATCTTACTCCGGATGCCATCGAACCGGATACCTTCTCCTCCTTTTTGCACACCGACGGTATGCCCGACCCTGACCTGCTTATCCGCACCAGCGGTGAACAGCGTATCAGTAATTTTCTCCTGTGGCAGATCGCCTACACGGAGTTTTACGTAACAGACAAGCTGTGGCCCGATTTTGAAAGTGTTGATCTCCTTGATGCTATCAAGGTGTTTAACTCGAGGGAACGCCGTTTCGGGAAGACCTCAGAGCAGATCAGGGGAGAAGACACGTGATCAGAATCGTTTCCGCGGTTGTGCTCGGCGCTCTGGTGATCTACCTCATCACTGCGGCTCCCCTTATACTGGGTGTCCTGGCTATTTTCATAGCGGTTCTTGCAGCCGCCCACGAGACGGCCGCCTTGCTGGAGGCCGCCGGGAGTACTGTTGCCAGGGTGCCGGCGGTTGCGGCCAGTTGTCTTCTTGTAGCAGGTGCCTGGGGTGGAGGGGTCCAGGGCCTGGCCGCCGGATTGGCGGCAGCTTTTACTTTAACCTTTGCCTGGGTGGTGCTCATCGGGAAGGTGGAGGGCTCTGCATTACAGCTGTCGGGTGGAACTCTTTTGCTTCTTTATCCGGTGTGGTCCCTGGCGCACCTGATCCTCTATCTGGATTCCGGATCCGGCCGTCGCGCTCTGTTGTTCCTGCTCTTGTGCGTCTGGGTCTGCGATTCGGCCGCCTACTATGTCGGATCTACCCTGGGCCGCCGTAAACTGGCACCGGAAATAAGCCCCAACAAGACGGTAGCCGGGGCAGTGGGTGGTACATTGGGCGCCGCCGGGGCTTCCGTTATACTAAAGATGCTCAGTCTGGTCCCCTGGTCGATACCGTTTGCCCTCGGTGCCGGCCTGTGCATCGCCGTACTCGCTCAAATAGGAGACCTGGCGGAATCGATGCTCAAGAGGGATGCCGGTGTGAAGGATTCAGGCTCTTTGATCCCCGGTCACGGTGGGATGATGGACCGTGTTGACGCCCTTCTGTTCACAGTTCCGGTTTTCTATTACATCCTGTTCATATTCGGCGGATCGGTGTGATGTCCGGGATCCGAAGGGTAAGCATCCTTGGTTCAACCGGGTCCATCGGCCGTAATACGCTTGATATCATTTTACGGCATCCCGGTTCATTCGAGGTTGCAGCCCTTGCTTCGGGCTCTGACTGGGAGACCATCGTCAGCCAGGCAAAGATTTTCAAACCGGCATTTGTGGCCATACATAAGGAAGAATCCGCCTCCAGGGCCAGGGATCTGCTAAAGGGTTCGGATATCGGGGTTCTCGCTGGAATAGATGGGATCCTGGAAGCCGCTTCCACTGACAGGGCCGACATTGTTGTTTCTTCCATCGTAGGTGCTGCGGGGATCATGCCTACCTATACCGCTGTGGCGGCAGGGAAGATCGTTGCTCTGGCCAACAAGGAGGCACTCGTCGCCGCCGGGAGAATTATCATCGAGGAGGCGAAGCGCACTGGTGCCAGTATCATCCCCGTGGACAGCGAACACTCCGCTGTGTTCCAGACTCTTATGGGGCAGGATCGCTCCGCTGTACGCAAAGTGATACTTACCGCTTCGGGCGGGCCATTCTTCGGAAAAGATAAGGACTTCCTGACCGGGGTCACACCCGAAATGGCTCTTAACCACCCTCGGTGGAAAATGGGACCCAAGGTCACCGTTGATTCGGCTACCATGATGAACAAGGGTCTTGAGGTCATTGAGGCGAGCTGGATCTTTGATCTCCCGGCTGAAGAGATCGAGGTCCTCATCCATCCCCAGAGTATCGTTCACAGCATGGTGGAATATGTGGACGGTTCCGTTCTGGCCCAGATGGGGATCACCGACATGCGTATCCCTATAGCCTTTGCCCTGAGCTATCCGGATCGCCTGGACCTTACCCTCGACCCCCTTGATCTGGTGGCTGTGGGCAGGCTTGATTTTCACAAGCCTGACTTGGAGAAGTTCCCATGTCTGGCTCTTGCCTTTGACGCCCTTGAAAGAGGAAACGGTATCCCGGCTGTCATGAACGCCGCCAACGAGATCGCTGTTGAGTCATTTCTTTCAGGGGATCTGCCCTTCACCGGGATCGCCGATGTTGTACGGGCTGTGATGGACGATCCGCCGGACTTTGACAACCAGACACTTTCCGGGATCCTTCGGGGTGATCAGCTGACCCGTAAGGCCGCCCGGGCTGTTATCGGATTACATGGAGAAACTTAAATGACCACCACGATTTCGTTTATTTTAGTCCTGGGCATTCTTGTCACAGTCCACGAGCTGGGCCACTTCCTTGTGGCCAAAGCTCTCGGGATTGGAGTGGAAACCTTTTCCATAGGTTTCCCGCCCAGGATGTTTGGTTTTAAATGGGGGGAGACAGAGTACTGTATTTCATGGATCCCTCTGGGAGGCTACGTGAAACTCAAGGGGGAAGGGCCCGATGAAGTTGCGGAAGACCCCGACGATCCCACCTTATTTTCGTCCAGGCCGCCCCATCAGAGGGCGGGGGTGATCCTGGCCGGTCCTGTGATGAACCTCATCCTTGCTTTTATCGTCATGCCTCTGGTTTTCATGGTGGGTATGGCAGTTCCTTCCTATCTCGATGATCCCCCGGTGACCGGTTGGGTCGAACCAGGATCATCTGTGGACAAGGTCGGGATTATCCCCGGGGATCTCATCCTGAACGTTAACGGCGAAGAAACAGCCACCTGGGAGCAGTTCTTTGAAAAAACTTCTCTGGCCAAGGACAACAAACTTGAGATCCAGGTCAAAAGCCTGGCCGGTATCCGCTCTGTGACTCTGGATCTGACGGATGCTGAGGATGGGCGGATCGGTATTCAGCCGCCCATGCCACCCACGATCGGGGCCCTTACAACGGGGTATCCTGCTCAGAAGGCGGGGGTTGAAGAGGGGGATCGGATCCTTTCCATGGGTCAGATTCCAGTAAATCACTGGAGCGAGATGGCTCGTATCATTCACGCCAGCGCCGGGAAATCTCTGACCCTGAAAATCCTTAGGGGAACGGAAGAGCTCAGTCTTTCGGTGACTCCTGTTCTCGACGAGAAATCGGGAAGGGGGCTCATGGGGATCTCTCCCAAGAGTGAAACCGTTGTTCGACGTTTTGGCCCGGTGGATGCTGTGATAAAAGGGTTTGAGAGGAACGTGGAACTTCTTGGAATGACCTTTTCCTTTGTCTGGGACCTGCTCACCGGTCAGTCGTCCATTAAAAACCTGGGCGGGCCCATTATGATCTTTCAGGTAACCGGTGAGGCTGCAAGAGCAGGCCTGGCACAGTTCCTCGGTTTCATGGCTTTCCTTAGCCTCCAGCTGGGAGTACTCAACCTGTTCCCGATACCGGTGCTGGACGGAGGACACCTGGTTTTCCTCACCGCTGAGGGTATCCTGAAAAGGCCCCTGAAGGTGCGCACCCGGGAAATGGCCCAGAAGGTGGGTTTTTTCCTCCTGATCCTTCTCATCGTAGTGATCTCCTACAACGATATCCTCCGGATCTTCGGGGGAAAATGATAAATGTCAGCCGGTTTTCCCATTGTCAGGAGGCCTACGAGGCCGATCCAGTTGGGGCAGTTGATCGTCGGGGATGGTGCGCCCGTATCGGTTCAGTCAATGACCAACACCCCCACGGCTGATATGGAGGGAACCCTCGATCAGGTGAGGGCTCTTGCCTCAGCAGGGTGCGAGATCGTGAGGGTGTCGGTTCCCGACGAGGATGCCCTCAGGGGGTTCGAGGCTTTGAGGAAAAATGTTCGTTTGCCTCTGGTGGCGGACATTCACTTCGATCACAAGCTGGCTGTCGGGTCCCTCGTTGCCGGTGCCGATGCCGTGCGTATCAATCCGGGGAACATCGGCGCCTCCTGGAAGATCCGGGAAATCGTTCAGGCTGCCAAGGACAAGGGAGCCTCCATCCGTGTTGGCGTCAACGCAGGTTCTCTTGAGAAGGACATCCTCAAAGCCCACGGCCATCCGACACCGGAAGCGCTCGTCCATAGTGCGTTGCGATCGATCCAGCTTCTGGAAGACATGAACTTTTTTACCATCAAGATCTCGGTGAAAGCATCCGATCCCCTTGAAAATGTCAGAGCATATCGCCTTCTTTCCGAAGATGTGGATTATCCTCTCCATCTCGGTGTTACGGAGGCTGGAACCGTTCTGAGCGGGTCGGTCCGGACGGCTGCAGCTCTTGGTCTTCTGCTGGCCGATGGGATCGGAGACACGATAAGGGTTTCACTTTCCGGAGATCCGCTGCCCGAGGTCCACGCCGGACATGAACTTCTCAGGTCCCTCGGCTTGAGAAGCGGTGCCAGGGTCGTGGCCTGCCCGACCTGTGCCAGGGCCGAGATCGACGTGGCGGGTCTGGCCGAGGAAGTGGAGAAGAGGATCCGGAGTATCAAGGCTCCCTTGAAGATCGCCATCATGGGGTGCCCGGTCAACGGCCCCGGCGAGGCAAGGGAATCGGATGTGGGCATCGCCGGAGGGAAGGGGACTGCGGTCCTTTTCGTTCGCGGGAAAGTGAAGGGGAAGTTGAAAGAGGAAGAAGCCATCGACGCGCTGATAGAAGAGGTTGAAAAGCTCGAGAGGGAATTTGAGAGGATGGCATGAAAAAGGTATTGAAAGAATTACGAAAAAAACTGCCCTTCTATCA
>JALHUC010000508.1 GCA_022865845.1 bacterium
ACAAGTCCTGGATCTGCTTTTGGCTCCTTATACATGATCCATAGGGACTTTCAGTAACAATGGGTCTGGAATCGGAGCCTGGAATCGGCATCACCCTTTTCTGATCAACAGCTCTCTTCCTTCATCGCCCCCTCTCTTGTATATTACAACTCTTGTCAGCCACCGGAGGAAAGGAGCTCTGAATGCCCATCAAATCCAGAATAAGAACGATCCCCAATTACCCCAAAGAGGGGGTCATGTTTCGGGACATCACCACACTGCTCAAAGACCCTGTAGGGTTCAGGCTCGTCATCGACGGCCTGGCCCAGCACTACATATCGGAAGATCTTGGTTTTGAGTTTGATACCATCGTGGGAATCGAAGCCCGCGGATTTATCATCGGGGGCGCTCTGTCCTACGTCCTGGGGAAGGGTTTCATCCCCATCCGGAAGAGGGGGAAGCTGCCCGGTGAAACGGTCCAGGAGGAGTACATTCTGGAGTATGGAACTGACATTATCGAGATGCACAAGGACGCCCTGTCAGATGGAGAGCGCGTGATCCTTATCGATGACCTGCTGGCCACCGGGGGAACGACTCTCGCTTCAGCAAGGCTTGTGGAAAAGCTCGGGGGAATCGTGCAGGAGATCTCCTTTATCGTGGACCTGCCGGACGTGGGCGGGCACAAGAAGGTTATAGATGCCGGGTACAAAATTTACAGCCTCACTCAGTTTGAGGGGGGGTAAAGCCCTGTGCACAAGTGCACCAGTGCACCAGTGCACTGCCATTTTTATCTATTCTCCACATCCAGTCTAATGAGGTATCTCTTCGGGAAGCTGGTATCGCTGCTGCTCCTGTTATTGGTGTTAACCACAGTGTCCACAAGAACGATGCGGTCACCTTTTATCCTGTAAAGAGACAGGACTTCCCCGGTCACGCTCTCCTTGACCGTTACGAAGGTCTCGGCATCGATGACGGCCGTAGAAATGGTTTCATCACCCTGTGCGTATACGGCACCCGGCGCCGTCAGTACGACAACAGCAACAGCAACAATTACCAGCGAAAATAATGATATCATTCTCATGCTCATAACCTCCATATAGTCTGTTTCTCCCAGTCACCCTGTTTAAAGTGTAATCCTTTCGTCCTTCATCCTCAATTCGCAATTAATCTTCTTTTGTGGTCTTTGAAAGGATCAGGCTATTTTATACCAGCGTAGCGCCGAAGGATATTTGCACCTAAACAGCACTCAGATACCCTTCTCTGTTCCCTGTTTCCTATTCTCCATTCAATAGTCACTATTCACCATAAACCGTTCACAGTCTTACCCTTTATTACCCAATACATTGAAATAATTACCACTTTCCAGGATCTCGCCATCAACACCCGGTTCAAAGGCCTTCATCTTCGCCTTTGGCCAAACCGTGACAGCGCATCCCTGAAGAACCGGGATCCTCCTCACAGTTTAACCATAACCGATTGTTCTTGTAACGTTTTCAGGCCAAACCACAGTGTAAAACTGTCTATGTCCATGGGTCACATTTCATCTACTTCCGAAAGCTGAAACCATTTCTTTTCTTTTCTTATTATAATCGGCATAATTTTCGCAGGGGATTAACCTTATGAGCTGGAAACCTCTCATTTACATCATAACTCCGGAAAACTCCGAGCGAACAGTATTAAGAGCCCAACTGCTGGGAGCGGATTACAACGTTGCCGCCTTTCACAGTTCCGACGAGGCGCTGTCTTGCCTCGCTGACAGCATACCTCACCTTATCATTGTGGATGCCGATCACGCCCAGGATGAGACCAGTTCCTTCCCCGACCTCATGCAGCGCCTTGAAAAGGCATCTCCCCTCCCCCTTCTGCACATAAGAGCACCTGATGGCGGAGATTATGTCCGAGACATCCAGAGGGATGCCAGTGACGACACCCTCACCAGGCCTGTCAAATCCCTGGAGCTTCTTTCCAGGGTGGGGTCGCTGCTCAGGAACAGACAGCTCCTCGGCCAGATCCGTATCCAGGAAAGCTTCCTTGCCAGCAAAGACATCAAACCGTTTTGCGCCAACAATTCCCCTCCCACGATCCTCCTGGTTGAAGATGAGGCGGCTGAATTGGCAAACATTCGACGCCTGTTGGAAGGAATCCCCTGCAACGTTATTGCAGCCAGGACCGCTGCCGATGCCCTGTGGCACGTCAAAAGAAAAACACCTCAACTGGTTATCGTGGACCTTCTCTTTCCGGACCTGGACGGCCTGGAGCTGTGCCGATACCTGAAAAGACAGGAAGAGACAAAGTACACGCCCCTCCTTATGCTCACTTCGGTTCCCGAACTCGACAACAGGATCGTAGGGCTTAACTCTGGGCCAGACGACTATCTCGTGAAACCGTTCAATGACATGGAAGTTCTGACCCGCGTCCGCCGGCTGCTTAACAGGAATCGAGGGCACCGGAAGCTCCTGGGGAACAACCTGCTGCTCAATCGTCACGGGTATACAGACGCTTCCTCGGGAATACCAGGACAGGAGTTTTTTCGCTTTGTCTATCCTGAAATGATCAACTGGTCCCAGAAGGCTCAGCTTCCTTTTACCGTCGCAAGGATCCGTGTATCAACAGAAGAGAGTTTCCTGAAGATATCCAGTGAGACGCGATCCACTCTCAGAAATTTTGATCTTGATTTCATCACAGGAGATTTGGACCTTTCCCTCATTCTCCCCGAAACACCCTCTGACAGGGCCCAGGTAGCCCTTTCGAGAATACTTGCCCGTTCCGAAGAAATTGGGGTTCCCCCCTGGGAGATTCGCCTTGTCACCGTTTCCATCGGAGAGAATGGCTGGGATGCCCGGCACATCAGTGAGATGTTCAAAGCCGGACCACATGACCTCACCGGACCGAAAGGGCACTCGGCAAACGGGCAAAAGATATTGATCGCGGGCGACAGTGATGGGAGTAGTGACCTCGCCAGCGTTCTGAGCGCGCAGGGGTACGATAAGGTTGAGATTCTCCCCCTTGAAGGAAATCCAGTACCTGGAAAAGTTAAAGCGAATCTCGTTATTCTTCAAGGGGATCTGGAGAAAGTACCTGAACTGCTCCAGCGTCTGATACCTTCCCTCACAGACCCTGAAACCCCTGTTCTTATAAAATACACAGGACCGGTGGGCGGTTCCCCTACACCCTCCATACCGGATTCAGCCGACTATATCCCTCCTGGATCCGGCACTGATTATTTCCTCCACAGGGTCCGCAACTCTCTGAATATGGCACAGCTGAGGTCAGGAACCGAGGAGGTCGAAAGTTTTCTCAAAAGGCTCATACGGCTTCTGGAGGAGGGGGACGTAGATGTGCAGGGCCACGGCCAGCAGGTGGCCAACCGTGCGGTGGCCCTCGGAACACGCCTCGGACTTGAGCGGGAAGAGTTGGAAGCCCTGAGGTGGGGGGGGCTGCTTCACGATGTAGGTAAGATCTTCCTGCCTGGGAAGATCATGGCAAAAGAGGGGATGCTCTCTGCCGAAGAATTCATGATGGTCAAATCACACTCGAAGCTTGGTTACGATCTGTGCCGGGCCTTCACCATACTGGACAGCGCCCTCCCCATTATCAAACACCACCACGAGCGGTCAGACGGAAAAGGTTATCCCGAGGGGCTTAAAGGTGACAACATCCCCCTCCTTGCAAGGATAGTTTCGGTAGTTGATGTCTACGATACCCTCACCAGACGTCGGCCCTACAGGCCAGCCTTCTCTGCCGAGGAGTCTGCCCGGATCCTCCGCTCTGAATCTGAGAATGGAATGTGGGACATGAAGATCGCAGGGGAGTTTTTGAAAATGATTGAGAGCTAATCTCAGATCTCAGATCTCAAATCTCAAATCTCAAAAGATCGTACCTCACCGATATCCCCACAATCCAATACTCCGATACAAGGCTAAGGCAGCTGACAGTTATCAGATGGAACCTTCTGTTTCTGCTATTTTTCCGCTATATTCCGAAATTATCTGAGCCACCTGTCTCACTTGGAGTCCCATTTGTCTGAGCCCACACAAACCGGTTCCCC
>JALHUC010000509.1 GCA_022865845.1 bacterium
CGTTCTCCAGAACATAGGTGAAGTCTGGCAGAAAAAGGTCCACACCCGGAAAGTTGCCCTGGGGAAACTTAATCCCGGCATCAATGAGGATGAACGGGTCCCCCCATTGAAGGACAGCGCAATTCATCCCGAAGGTACCTACACCACCGAGGGGAATGAAGCGGAGTGCTGAGGGCGCAGGGCGTAGGGCGTTATCAGGCATAGTGTGATCTCAATTCTGCGTTCTGCGTTCTGCGTTCTGCGTTCCGAGTTGGTCCATTCGCGTCGCTAACTCCGCGAACTGCTCCACCGACAACTGTTCCGCCCTGACGGTAGGCACCAGCCCCATCTCGGAGATGATCTGTCCCAGTTTTTCCTTGCCAACTGTGGGGAAACCGGCAGCGAGGCTGTTGACCAGTTTTTTTCTTCGCTGGCCAAAGGCTGCCTTGACAACGCTCATGGTGAATATTCTGTCCGGCATCGGGTACAGGGCGTCCTCGAGGACGTCCCACCGCACAAGGGCTGAATCCACTCTGGGGGGCGGCAGGAACACCGTAGGGGGAACTTTCCTCACGATCACAGGTTTTCCAAAGAGTTGACACGCCACAGAAAGGATGCCGTACTCCTTGCCGCCGTGACCCGCTGCCATGCGCACAGCTACTTCCCACTGAACAAGAAAAACAGCCCGTCTTACCCGTGCCCTGTTTTCCAGGACCTTGAACAGGATCTGGGTGGAGATTGCATAGGGGAGGTTGCCAAGGGCGATAGCTCTGCCCTCAGGGGGCAGCAGATCCTCCCACGGCAGCCTAAGTACATCACCCTTGATCAGTCTGAGTGAACGGTTACCGGCAAACTTCTCCTCCAGGTCCGGGTGCAGACCCGCATCAACCTCTACAGCGGTCACATTCACATCCTTGGCGAGGACCATCTCGGTGAGCCTTCCCGTACCGGCACCTATCTCCAGGACCTCATCACCTGGGGCCAGATCGGCAGCCCTGACGATAAGACCAAGGATGTTTTTATCGTGGAGAAAATGCTGGCCGTAAGCTGGAGGGGCGTATCGATGATGAGACATCATACGGAGTCCAGAGTCCAGAGACCAGAGTCCAGAGAGAACACTTTATACTTAAGAAAAGGTCCTAAGGTCAACAGCATTGCATTCGGGTTCATTTTAAACGCGCCTGCCTTTGATAGGAATTCCATGGATCACACGATAGTTTTACAGAGATTTTTCTACTCTGGACACTGGACTTTCATCTCTGGACTCCAAGCCTTTCCCGATTGACAATCGGGAAAGGCTCGGGCACATTTCCAAAATGCTCTCATTTCCCAGGTATTTCCGATGTTTATACCCCACAACGGTCCTGGTCGCAACATTGTGCGCCTGCGCCACCGTCCCTCCTTCCAGTGTGCCGCCGGTCCAAACCGCGGCGCCGAAAACTTCAGCCGATATTTACGCGCCTCCGACCGCGAAACCGATTCCTTCCTCCAAATCCACCCAGGCGATCGTGGCCATGAAAGAAAAACCGAGGGACACCGCCAGGGAACGCGAGGAACTTCTGAAATACGAAGAGGCTGCCAGGCTGTTCAGGGAGGAGAAGCGAACGTTGGAAGCCTTCCAGATGCTCGAGGGTTTCCTCAGGATGCACCCGGACAGTCCCTTCGCGGACGATGCCCTTCTGGAGCAGGCGCGTATCAGGATATACGAGGAGGAATCCGGGAAGGCTGTTTCCATTCTCAAAAAGCTGCTCCACGATTTTCCGGCAAGCCACTTGAGGAAAGCAGCCAACCTGGAACTGGAGCGGATCTACTTCTCAGAGGAGAGGTGGAGAGACTGCGTTGAAGCAGGTGACAACGTCCTGATCTTTGACACGCTGCCTGATGAAAGGGTTGAAGCCCTTTCCATGAGTGCTGTCTGCCGGTTCCGTAAAAAGGATCGAATGAAGGCTGTTGACGATGCCATCCAGGCAACCCTCCTCACTTCAGGCGATGAGATTCATGCCAAGGCAGTCCAGGCCCTGGAGCTCATCGCAGCCGAGTTGAAAGACCGCGAACTTGAGACCATCATGTCACAGTCGGACGGAAGCGAACCCTATGCCCACATCGCCATGGTTCGTCTGGAGAAGGACATAGAAAAAGGGTACCAAGCCGAGGCCATGGAAGGCCTTATGGACCTCCTCGTGCACTATCCCGGTCAGATCCCGGAAGAGTGGACCCAGAATATTTATGCCGGACTGCGCGACCACCTTCTGGTCCAGACCAACACTGTGGGTGCTGTCCTTCCTCTATCAGGCCGGTTCGCCGTCTATGGCCAGAAAGCTCTGCAGGGCATTCAGGCAGCACTCGGCTTCCTGGGCTCGCCAACCGACACCCAGTCCGCTACCGAATTCAGGCTGCTGGTGAAGGATTCGGGCGCCGATCCTGTTCAGGCTGCCCAGGCGGTGAGGGACCTGTCCGAGAACCACCAGGTGATCAGCATCATCGGCCCCATATTCTCCCGCACGACCCGCGCGGCCGCGGAGGCAGCGGAGGAATCGGGTACCCCCATCATCTCCCTTTCCCCTGATCCGGAGATACCCGCCCTCGGGAAGAACGTCTTCAGAAGGAGCCTGCTGGATTCCCAGCAGATCACCACCCTCGTGCGCCTCCTCAACGATCGACTCATGATGAACCGCTTCGCTTTCCTCTATCCGGACAGCCCTTACGGTCGTGAGATGATGAACCTTTTCTGGGATGAGGTGGACAAGCGGGGTGGCGAGATCGTAGCGGCGGAAAGCTTTCCTCCCGGCCAGACCGATTTCGGCCCCCAGATCCGTGCAATGGTGGGCCTGAACCGTAAAATGACCCAGGAAGAGCTGGCCCTCAAGGAGGCCGGGGTAGATGTGGAACTGGCCCCCATCATTGACTTCGACGCCCTTTTTATCCCGGCGGATTACCAGACAGTGGGGCTCCTGGCCCCGCAGCTTGCATACTATGATGTCAATGAAGTGCTTCTCGTGGGATCGGACGGCTGGAACAGCCCCTGGTTGGTGGAGCTGGGGGAACACTACGTGGAGGGGGCCCTGTTCACAGGCGGATTTGTCCAGGATCTTGAAAACCCCGAGATAAGGGAAATGTCCGAGAAATACTGGCTCACCTTTGGCGAGGATCCCCAGGGCCTGGCAGTTCAGGCTTATGACGCGGCCAGGATCATACGGGCGGGAATAGAGTCGGGAATGGTCCGTAACAGGTCCACCATGCGCGAATACCTCATGAACCTGGCGGATTTCCCCTCCGCAGAGGGCTTGCTGACCACCGATGAGAATGGTGATATCCTCCAAAAACCTTACCTGCTTACTGTAGTTGATGGGAAGATCCAGCGGTTTGAAATTGAGTTCGACTAAAAACTAATTCCAAATTCCAGATTTCAAATTCCAGACTTAGATCAGAAAACCTGGGAATATTCCTCTTCCTGGTTTCTTCTGGAATCTGAAATGTGGAATCTGGAATCCTCGCATTTCACCTATCCCGGATCAGGAGAGCGAGGAAGAACGGCCCCCCCAGCAGAGCTGTGATCACACCAACCGGGATCTCCGCAGGGGCTATGATCGTGCGGGCAAAAGTGTCGCACACCGTGAGGAAAGTACCCCCCGCCAGGATGGAAGCGGGGGCGAGGAACCGGTGCCCCGGGCCCACCAGGAGGCGACAGATGTGGGGCACCATGAGCCCCACAAACCCGATAGGCCCACACACCGCCACGACCCCACCCACCATAAGCGAGGAGCCAAAGAAAAGAAGGTTCCTGGTACGGGCCACGTCCACACCTCTGCCCGCGGCCATCTCCTCACCGGTGGTGAGGATGTCCAGTTCCCTCGTCAACCACAAGGTGATGACCAGGCCCCCCAGGACAAGGGGAAGCATCTCAAGGATCGACTTGTACCCGGCCACCTGGACACCCCCCATGAGCCAGCGGATGATCCGGAACGTGTGTGTGAAATCAGAGATGTACTGGGTGAACAGGTTAAGACTTGAAAAGAAGAAGCTCACCGCGACCCCGGCCAGGAGCATGGTAGCTGTATTCATGCCCCGCCGCGTCCCGGTTATCCCACTGGTGATCCCATAAACCAGAAGTATGGATACCGATGCCCCCGCGAAGGCCCACAGCGGTGTGCTGGAGATGCCAGCGATGGACAGTGCGATGCCAAACCTGATGGAAAGAGCAGCACCCAGGGCCGCGCCGGAAGCCACTCCCAGAGTGAAGGGGGTCGCCAGTGAGTTTCTGAACAACGCCTGGAAAACCATTCCGGCCGCAGCCAATCCAGCACCGGCCAGCCAGGCGGCCAACACCCTTGGGATTCTGATCCTCCAGAAGATCTCTCCTTCGATACCCGACCCGGCAGGGTCCAGCACCGCCTGAAGAGGTGTAAACTTCATCCCGATGAGAGGCATGGTCAGGAGGACAACAACGCTTCCTGTAAACAGGGCGATCAGGATCCAAATCTGTCTGGCGCGGGTCAAACCTGCCCCCCGCCGGGCAGAGCCATCATTTTTCCACTTTCCGGGTGTTTTACCAGGATGAACTCCTTACCGTACACCGATGCAAGGACCTCCTTATTCATCAGGTCCTCTGAGGAACCGTTAAAGGCAACTGAACCGTCAACAAGAGCCGTCACGCTGTCAGCGTAATAGGCTGCGTGATTGATGTCGTGGGTCACCATGACAACGGTGACACCTGATTTGTTGAGGTCCGCCAGGATGGAAAGGATCTCCTCAGTGTGACGAGGGTCCAGGAAGGTTGTCGGTTCGTCCAGGAGCATGATGCCCGCCTCCTGGGCAAGGGCGCCGGCGATGAGTATCTTCTGTCGTTCCCCACCGCTCAGAGTCCTCATGTCACGGTCCGCGAGGGAAGTCGTGCCGGTGGCTTCGAGTGTGCGTTCCACAACCTCGACATCGGTACGGCTGGGCGGGGTGAATGGGCTGAGGTAAGGATAACGCCCCATCATGACCAGTTCGCGACCTGTAAAGGGAAACCACGTGTCGTCAGACTGGGGAACGTAACTTATGAGACGGGCCAGGTCCTTGCGCCTGTAGAAACCAACAGGTCTCCCGTCCACCAGAACCTCACCGGCCCAATCGGTGGTCACTCCCATGACACATCTGAGCAGGGTTGTCTTGCCCGCCCCGTTGGGGCCCACGATGGAGAGGAATCTGCCGCGAGGAATGTCAAAGGTTACATCCTTCAGGATATCGGTCTCCCCAAAGGACAGGGAAAGGCCGACTATCTCCAGAGCAGGAACTGGTTCTGTTCGTTGGTCAACTTTCATAGTGACAGGAATAGTGAATATGGAATATGGGAGGTGGAATATATAAACGGTGCAGAAGTGCAGTAAATGAGGTGCATGAGTGCACTCCCTGCACCACTGCACTATTGCACTTTCCTTTCTTCCCTATTCCTCCTTCCTCCTTCCCTCTTCCACATTTATGATTTCAGCAATATCTTCCAACAGATCAACAAACCTTGGCCCCGGGATCACGACGTAATCCTCACCCAGGATGTGAACCCGACCCTCCTGCACGGCTCGAACGGACTTTTTACCCCGCCACAGGTCCATGAGAAATTCCCTGTCGGCTTCGCCGGCCAGATCGGGAACCATCTCCAGGATGACATCGGGATCAAGCCGGACCAACCCTTCACCGGAAAGGGCCGGGAACTTCAGGGTCTCCTCTCTGTAGGCGTTAACCCCCCCGGCCAGGGTGATGAGATCATCGTAAAAACCATCCCGCCCCGAAATGAAGATCTCGCCTCCGGAACCTTTGTCCATGAGACGGCCTACAGCGACGAGCACACGGGGAAATGATACTTCAGACGCGGGGACACCCTTCGACAGGCTCAGGGCAGACGGGGAATTCGACTGGACGACTGAGCGACTGGGCGACTGAGCGAGAAAGCGTTTTTGAATTTCGCTTATGCGAGTTTCAAGATCAAGGCGCAGAATCTCGCCTTTTTCCTTCACACCGCAGCGGCCGGCGATGGTCGTGATGGCTTCGAGAATGCCTTCGACCCTGCTGTGATTTACTGAAAGAGTGCGGATGCCGAGCTCTTCGAGTCGAACGATGGCATCCTGGTGTTCAGCCAGGAGGATGACAAGGTCCGGTTGGAGAGACAGGAGCATCTCATAGTTGACGTCGAAGTATCCTCCGACCTTGGGTTTATCTTCAGCTTCGGGCGGATAGTCGCAGTAACGTGTCACCCCGACCACACGGTCACCGAGGTCCAGTTTAAACAGCACCTCGGTGATACTGGGGGCGAGTGAGACGATGCGCCGAGGCGCATCGTCGAGGGGGAGAGGGGGAGAGGGGGAGAGGGGGGGATCAGAACAGGAAATCTGGAAAACGCAGATCAACAGAAGGACTATCGTTTTCCAGATGGTGGAAAGGGGAAAGTAGAATGGGGAAAGCGATAGACTTTTTTCCTTGGATCTTGGATCTTGGATCTTGGATCCGGCAATTCTGGAATCTGGAATCTGGATTCTGGATTCCATCAATTTTCCAGTTCAAACCTGTACGCTATCGTCCGCTCCGACTGGACCGGTACACCAAACTCGGTGGCAGGACGAAAGATTGCCATTTTTGCAGCATCCAGGGCCGCCCTATCGAGCCTCGAATATGAACTTGATGTTTGAATCTCCGCACTCCGCACTCCGCCCTCCGCACTGATTGTTATCTCCAGCATGACTCTCCCCTCCTCGCCCCTTTTTCGGCAAAGGACAGGGTATGCCGGTTCAGGGAGGAAGAGGATCTGCGCCTCCATAAGGTCAGGACCAAGGGCATCGTGAACGATCATTCCCAAAGCAGCGGGATCGCCGGCGAAGGCGAGGAGGGGAGGCTGGTGATCGGTGATCGGTAATCGGTAATCAGTATCCACTCTATCCTTTGCACCGTTAATAATTCCACCTGGATTGTATGAATTGGAAGTTTC
>JALHUC010000510.1 GCA_022865845.1 bacterium
ATCCCACTCATCCCCCCCATCCTGATATCGGTGATCACCAGATGGTTCGGATCATCCCGGAAAACTTCCAGCGCCACCTCACCGCTGGGAACAGCCACGACTGTGTACCCTTCATCGGTGAGGTGCTCCGTCAGCAGACTCCTGATGATCTCCTCATCATCCGCAACAAGGATCTTGAATTTACCCTTCACGATGCTCCCTTCTCGAGGGGACCCATGCCCCTTTGCAGGCCTGCGTTCCAGACTTGACCTTTTTCAATTCCAACAACTACACTACTTGTAGCTTTTTTCCCCCGGTGGGGCAACTCCCCAGAGAACACTCCACAGAGTCCACCAGGGACTGTTGATAGTGTACAGTAACATCGGCCAGGTCAAAGTGTGAACATTTATGAGCTCAACATAACACCCTCTTTTCGAGTAAAATACGAGAAAAATCAGGGGTATGAAAATGAAAAAACCTGTGCTAGCATATTACATATTTGTAACCCAGGTGTGAAAAAGCTTCTCCTGCTGTGGAGCACAAAATGAAGTTTTCCTTCAAAGATACAACCAAAAAGGCCCTGGAATCGATACTCGTGCTGTCTCTCGTCCTGCTTTTCTTCCTGGCGATCCTGTTTACCCTTAATACTGTGTTTCCCACTGGTCTTAAACTTCTGAACCTTGTCAGACCAGGGGCCCAAGACTCTTCACTTTACAGTGATCATCTCGAATCGAGAGAACTTCGATTAAACACAGGCGCGGGAGAGTTCGGCCTTGGCGACGGAGCCACCGTCACCGCTGTCCTCTCCAGCTTGAGCAACCAGGTGAAAGCAAAGCGCGCCCACCAGATAGCGTGGCAGGGCGCCGAGAAGGGGATGACCTTTCACGACAGGGACGCCATCCAGACCTTCAGAAAAAGCTCCGCCACCGTCTTCTTTAAAAAGGGCAACTTCCTGGAACTTGATGAAAACTCCCTCATCGTCCTGAGGAGTCTGGAACGGGACGTTTTCACCCGGGAAAACCACATGACCGTAGTCCTGGTGAACGGACAGCTCAACGGCCGGATAGGGATACAGGATCAGGAAAACTACAACCTTGAGGTTATCGCACCCGGGGTTGTCGCCCGAGCCCCCTCCAGGGGCAACAAGGACCAGCCATCCCAGTTTCAGATGTCAGTGGGACCGGACGACACCTCCATTCTCACCGTCCAGGAGGGGACAGTCGATCTCCTTATCGATGGAAAGACAGTAGGAGTAGGGACCGATCAGGTCGTCAAGATCCAGCCTGGCAAAGCGCTGGTTTACCTCCGTCCGCCGCCCCGGGCGCCTGGCCTGACCTCTCCCGCAAACGATGAGACATTTACCTTCCGCGACATTCCACCCAGAGTGTCTTTTGGGTGGGACAAGGGCGGCAATATTCTAGGTTACCACTTCGTCCTGGCAAGGGATCCCAATTTCCAGGAGATTTTCCACGAAGACATTATCGAAGACAACCAATTTTTCCACGGGAACCTGAACCAGGGGGATTACTATTGGCGAGTTAGTTCCGTCAGCAGCAACGGTGAGGGTGAATTCAGCCGTGCCCGGCACTTTCGGTTGATCCAGGACCTCGAACGGCCCACCCTCGTGGTCAACTATGATACGGACACTGTAGAGGATGGCGACAAATTCGAATTGAGGGGCAGAACTGACCCGGATGCCAGGATCTTTGTAGGAGGTATTCCTGTTAAGATCGACGAGGGCGGAGAGTTCGTGCATGACCTCTTTCTAAAACGCGGGTTTAACGTTATCGTGGTGGAAGCGGTGGACAAAGTGGGAAACGTGAACTATTTTTCAAAAGTCATTAACGTGGAGTTCTAGGGAAGACGAGATTGCCACGCGCCTGTTTTTGCTCTACTTCACTTCCGTTCATCTCCCCCGAGAGGCAGGAAGTTGAAGGATGATCATTCAGAAAAGAGAGGAACCAATAACCAGATGAGCAAACAGCTTTTCATACCCCTGAGGTTCAAGATCCTGGTTGCTCTGCTCCTTGGGATCGCGATCGTAGTTGGTGTGATCACCTTCACCATGGCCAACCTGTTCCACAAAGACAAGACAGCCTACATCAGCGACCTCATCTCCTCAAGCACCATCCACACCGCCCAGGAAACATACGCCCTGATCCAAAATTACCACGAAAGGATCAAGACCATTTCCAGGGTGGCCTACGGCGTCGGCATAACCCGGGACAAAAAATCAAGAATGCTCGATGACCTCTTCCGGGACTTTCCGGAGATGTTAGCCCTCACCTTTTATGAGAACGGGATCGAACAGATCTCCGTGTTCGA
>JALHUC010000511.1 GCA_022865845.1 bacterium
AATTCCAGGGCTATTGTTCACCCATGTTGAACTGTGCGAACGGGACCTTCTTATAACCTTGCGGGACCTCAAAAGTAGAGGCAGGCAGATTCTCCTCAACCAGCTCTTCCACGGGTGCCGATTCCCCCGCCGGGGAGTCCTCATCCACGACCTCTTCCATCATAAGCCAGCCTCCTTTCGTCAGGCCAACGTAGGCTGGAGATGTGTCAACCTCTTCACTTCTCATTCCGAGTTCATCGCACCGTTTCATCTTCTTGATGCTGTCTGCGGCCTGATCCCAGTATGAGCTGATGAAACTCTTGAACCGGGCATCTTCGGCTATCCACACTGTTCTTTCAAGCTGGCCGTTATTGGTTACCTGGTATTTCGTCGTCGGGTACCCGGCAATGGTCTCTCCCTTGCCGATTTTTTTAACCGTCACATTCGGTTTTGGCCTTGCCTCGTTCATCTGCTTTACCTGCGCCAGAATGTCCGGAGACATGCCCGCGTACATCTTCAAGATAATTTCACAGAATTCCTCAAATTTGAAGGTCGTGTAAGTACGTGATCCGTGATCCACCATGGTAACGTTGCCATTTGCGAAGTCCATGATCGTTTCCGGGCCAATTTCTTCGGCAGACGGAACCTGTTTCAGGAGACCATTTCCGTAATAGGATACTGCCCCCTGGGACGTTTCAACCCACCCGGCGTAAGCGGGGACAGCAGTTAGTGCCAGGAGGATCATAGCCGTAAGGCAAGTATTCATTATCTTCATTTTGTTCTCCTTTTATAAAACTCCAGGATTAATTCCCTCATCATCCCCCTTCGATTTTCAGCGTCAATTTCTGCCCGGTATCTTCATCCCGCCCGGCAGGCCGCCTGGCATTCCGGCAGGCATGGCAAACTTGCTGAACCCTTGAGGGACTTCGAACAGGGCCGGGTCCTGTTCGCCTACCTTCAGGTCCGTCATCTCAGACCTGATTTGCATCTTGCTAGCTCCGTCCGAACCCTGCATATCGTTCTTGACCAGGATGCCGTCATCGGTGAGCCAGCTGAAGCCCTCAAGCCTGTTCCCCTGCGGATCCTCGGCCACCGTCTTGTACTTTGTGGCGGAGATGCCGTTTACTGTCTCCTTGCCCAGCTTTTTCTTCTCCAGGTATTTCAAATTGTCGCTCCCGCCTGAATCCGACGGGATCGGCCTTTCCATGTACATGCGCTGCTGAGGCATGAGGATCCACATGACTCCCTTGTCGAAACGAATGATCTGGGTGGCATCATGCATCTCCATGCGCTTCATGCCTGGCGCTGCGAAGACCCTCGCCTCCACATCACCCTGCGTAGTACTTATATGCTGCACTGCGCTGTACTGGGCGGTGGACTCATCGGCCTGAATGGCAGGGACGGCCAAGGCGGCGCAAAAACCGATCAACAACACGAACATAACTGTTTTTTTCATTTTTTCCTCCATGGGTAAAAACCGACGATTCCGGATCCTCAATGTTAAACAAATGACATTTACCTTCCCCAGCTCGGTTGGCTACCTCTTGGTGCGGTCTCCTGCTTCCCGGATGCCGGCGGAACAAATATCCACACCTCTCCCTTGTCTGAGGCGGAATCACCATTTTGTGTTTCAAACTTGAAGGGAGCGGCCTGGCACACCTCAAAAATGTTCCCAAAAAGATCTGGAGTGTTTCTCTTGGCTACACAGGAAATCCTCCGCTGCTTCCAGAGGTCGTACACCATATCTGCGTCCAGGCTGTCCTGGATAAAGTCTCTGGTTCCTGTGTTTCTTGGGGAGGTTGTGGGGGAGGTTGTGGGGGAGGTTGTGGTTGGTTTCTTGTCCGGTTGAACAGTGTAGATCTTTTCTGAGCTCGTCAAAACTTTGCGTTGACGTATCGCGACGAGCGTTCCATCCGCAAACTGCGACATGCTGTACTGGACCCCCTCCAGGGGGTTATGCCATGTCCACCCATCCACCACCAGACGTGTTGCTTGGGTCCTCGCGGTAGCGGCCCAGGAGGTCCCCTGTAAAGCCAAGCACGCGAACAGAATGCCAAACAAAATAAACAGAATGTGCTTTTTCGGTGTCATAGTGAAAATCCTCCTACTGCTTCACCAGCTCCACGCGCCTGTTCTTGGCCCGCTTCACGTCGGTATTGTTCGCGGTTACCGGAACCAGGGGACCAACGCCTTCCCTGCCTGGCCGGGAGCTTTCAGTATCGACACACATTGCGCAGGAAAGCCTGGCCTTGGAAGCCCGGGGTCAGAGCAACCCCGGGCCTTATGGCATGAAATTCAACGAATCACGTCTCGAACCCACAAGGGCGGCCGTTTATTGTGCCAGGCCCCCTCCTCCTCGCCCAGGCAGATTACTCTTAGGAATTCTAACGGCTTTTTGTGAACCATCACACTCGTTTATGGCGATACAGACATAGTACTCTGGATAATCGTCACAGCGGGGTGTAATAGTCCAGCCAGCAGTCTCAGGGTTACATTTTTTAGCACCATCTGCCGACGGCAAATCGCCGACCCCACGAATAACAGGCGCCGGTATTGCCTGCGGCTTCACTCCCATGACCGCAAACGAAGGTGTTGCCATTGCGGTTATTACGACCAGCGAAAAAATAATGAAAGCTAACTTTTTCATCCTCTTTCTCCTTTTTGGTTAGGAACTGTTCCGTTAGGAACTGTTCGGTTAGGAACCTTTTTTCCAGCCTATTTCGAACGAAGTATAACAGCCTGCAGCGCTACTGCTTCACCAGCTCCACACGCCTGTTCTTTGCACGCCCTCCATCGCTGCTGTTTGTCAGCACCGGGACCAGGGGTCCAACGCCTTCGCCCCATAGCCTGTTCTTTGCTATGCCGTATTTTCCGGTCAGGACCTCCACCACAGCCCTGGCGCGGCGCACCGAAAGATCCTTGTTGTAATCAAGACTCCCTACACTATCCGTATGGCCTACGACGTAAAGTTTCAGGTCCGGCCTGTTGCCGAGCAGCCGTGCGATCTCCCCCAGGGCCTGCTCGGATTCCGGCTTCACATCGGCTTTGTCGGTGTCGAAATAGATGCCGTAGATGGAAGCGTGCCCGGTGCGGTCGATCTCGTCGGCCAGAGCGTCAGCATCCACCTTGACCAGGCCGGTTTCCATGGGCTTTGATTCCACGATCCCCAGGAAGGTCTTGTCCGTGCCCTTGCAGACGTGCAGGTTTACGAAGATATCACCTTCAGGCCTTGCCAGCTTGCCGGTAGCATGGCGCTGCTCGAAACAGGCCCACTTGTATTTGAGCATGGGATCTGCCGGGCCGGGCTGGCCACAGCCTTTATCGGCGCAGGTGTAAATAAATTCGAAACCGGCGGCTGTCATGGCCTGCTCGTAGTTCTCGTAGATCTCCAGGGTGATCTTGGCGTCCTTCGCCGGCAGATCCGCCGCAAGGGCGATCCCGACTGCCAGGATTAAAATCAGGCCAATTGACATGATCATTTGCATTACACTTTTCACGTTTATTTCCTCTACGAGCACTCATGCTATCTATCAGATTGCCATCAGACAGAACTTTTATGGCAAACCAGGGGGAAATATTTCAGACACCCATTACTCAACATTATTGGCCCTGGGCTCAAGGCGCATTCTCACAGGTGATACTTATGGGTATGGTGACCTGTGCAGCGTTGATCCTGCGACCCACATTATTTGTAGGCGGAGGATTCAGGTTCCCAACATATTTGCCATCAGCATCATATAACGGTTCATTCACCCCGGTATATTGATTAGGCATCACAGTTATCAGTACCACAGTGCTTTGATAGGCTTTAGCCAGGACGACAAATTCCGTCGGCTTGCCGCTTGATTGCCGGTCCGGATCACAAAATCCGGCAATATAATCATCGGCAAAAGTCTTTTGGAACGGAACGCTGATGTCGAAGTAACAACTCTGGCTCAATGGTAATTCCAGCGTGTGGAACGGACTCCAGTTGAACTCCCCTGATACTGGAGCACCGTTTGGGAGACGTTCATGATGAGTCTGGGAAAAGAATTCAAGCTTCTCCATCCAGGGATCACAATTCTGGTCCATGGTTGTGGCCGGGATGCTCTGTAATGATATTTCGACGCTGCCCCCTCCAGTGACCTCGCCCTGGGGATTCACTGTATAAACAAGGTGATCTGGAGT
>JALHUC010000055.1 GCA_022865845.1 bacterium
ACAAACACCTTCAAACTTCCGAAGTCGATCCCCAGGATCTCGTTGGCGAACCCCTGGGAAGATGTGTATATTTCGAAGAGCTGTGATGTTGAGGTGGAGGTGAAAACCGGGTTCTCGAAGCGGCCGATAAACTTGGAACTGTTTAAGAGAGAACCTAAAAACTCTTTCTGGTCCAGGCGGCTCATGTTCACGTAGGTGAAGGTGATCCGAAGGGGAGCAAAGAGGTACCCATAGGATTCCAGGGCACTTGACAGGTTGTCAATGGACACCCGAACCTTGCGAGTCGCGTAATATGTCTTGTCGATGAGCATCTCCTGCTCTTCAGTGGTCTCGAAGAATTCAGAGTAGTTCAGGAGGTTCAGCAAGTTACTGGTAGGGTCCTTCGTATCGAATGGATCTCGTGACAGGTCGATCCCGTTGGGGCTTAAACATCCTTTCATGGGATCCGTTGAATGGAGTTTGATCCCGAGCATGCGCAAGGACTCGGTGGTTGTCTGACGGGTTGCGGCACGCCTTGCCAGGTCTCTCGTCAGCTCCAACTCCTGTTCAAGGCTGTCATTGCCGCTGAAACTTTTCCGCCAACCATTGCTGTCGAAAAAACCGCAAAGAGCCGCTTCACCCATAACGGTGACGAATTCACTTCTACCTTCCGGCCGCCCGGTAACCTTGGTTGTTTGCACATCTTCACCTTTGACGAGGGTTTCGACGCGGGCGAGAAGGTCCGGCTCTCCCTCGGGGTCGAAACCGTGGGAATAGCCGTTTATCAGTCCCTTCTTGTCTATGAGGATCAGAGTGGGTAATGTGGAGACACCAAAAATGTTGAATACCCTGGAGTCCTCGTCATAGAGGAGGGGGTATGTTATCTTCCCACGAAACTTCTCGAGCCTATCTATGAAGCGGCGTATTCTATCACTGGGAACCTGGATGTCCTCATTGACAGCCATGATCACGAGACCTTCGCCCTGATACTTATCTTCAAGCTTCTGAAGTGAGAGCATCTCGTCAACGCATGAATCGCAATAGATGGACCAGAAGCTGAGAACGATAGGAGATTTCCCGAGGTACTGTCCTATGTCTACCTGTTGGTCCAGGGTGTCGGGGAGGGAAAAGGCGAGGGCCGCAGTCCCGGTAGAGAGAAGTTTGGAAGAGGAGTCGCTGGTCACATTCTGCCCCTCGGCATACAGCGGGAGGAGGAAAGTGACAGCCAGGAGAGCATACATCAAAGGTCTTTTAAACATTATTGTGTCCTTTTCTGCGAGTTGATGGTTAACCAATTGTAACAGGATATTTCACTCTGCCATGATACAACACGCTAAAAAACTGTTCATATCAACTTTAGCAGGGATCATTGTACTTACAGCATCTTTCGTCATCGGTCAGGATGTCAGGTTCGTCAGGGAAACGGTCCAACGTGTCATAGATGGGGACACCGTTGAGATCTCTGGTGGTGATCGAGTCCGGCTTCTGGGGATCGATGCTCCCGAAAAGGGCGAGCCAATATCTGCCCTTGCAACGGACAGGCTGAAAGTGTTAACAGCGTCCAGGTTTGTGACACTTGAGATGTGTGAGGACCGGGATATTTATGGCCGGCTCCTTGCCACGGTCAGGGTGGACAGTTCCAACATTAACAGTATCATGCTAACGGAAGGAATGGCTCTTCCCATGCTGATCCCTCCTTGTGGTCGTCCCGTCGCAGGGGATGTTCTCGAGGCCGCTGTCCAGGGTGCTCTTTCGGGAAAAGGAATTTATTCCCTAAAAGAATATGCGATAGTTCCACATGCTGAGGCCGGTGAGCACATTGGCGAAAATTCCGTTGTAAGGGGGAAGATCCTCAACCTGCACAGAGGGAAAAAAGCGCTGCAGCTTAACTTTGGGGTGGACTGGAAGACAGATTTTACAGCTGTTCTTTTCAGGGAGGGACAGCAAAGGTTCAGGGATCTGGGCATTGATCCGGCCGATCTCGTCGGGTTTGAAGTGCTGGTCATCGGGAAGGTGAAACGATATAACGGTCCCGAGATCATCGTTCGCGGACCAGATCAGATTTTGCCAATAGAGAACACTATCTTCAATAATATTAAATAAAACTTTAAAGCTTGTCTCACACAGGGCCACAGAGCCACGGAGACAATCCAAACTTTTGTTGGGATTCAAAATGATAAGTTTTTTCTGTGACTCTGTGTCCGGCAAATCACGCTGCAAGGGAGATAAGCGAGCGTGAGGATGGTTTTATTCTTGAATTTTGAATTGCTACACAGGAGAAAGCTTTGAAAAAGCTAATAACCCTGTTCATACTCCTGTTCCTCGTAGCAGCCGGTGTGTATTTGCTGGGAGTCTATTCTGAATCGCCCATAGACAGTGTGTTCAGGATAGACAGTCTGATCAGGCGTGGCCCGGCTTCAGGCCCCGGACAAGAACTAAACGCAGCGGGGATCGTTGAACTCAACGCTGGAGACATGAAAGGGGCAGTTACAGCACTGCGTGAGGCGAGCCGACTGGAGCCGGAAAACCCGGTTATTACACGTAACCTGAGTATAGCTCTGGCACGGATGGCCAACGACCTGCCTGATGGCGAGCAGGCCGCCATCAGTCTGCTGGAAGAATCTCTACAGTTATGGCCAAAAAACCCCGAGGGTCTGGATGGTCTATCCACCATTCATTTCAAGGCAACCAGGTATGAGGCTGCTCTCGAGTCGGCCATGATACTGCAGGAAATGATGCCGGACCATGCAGACCTTGGCGAATTCGTCAGGCACCTTCAGGAAAAAGTCGCCGACCAGCAGGGTATGGCCACCGAAAAGGGAGACCACTTTCGACTCCTTTACAGCGACGAGAAGCGGTTGGAGTACAGTGGGGAGCTTCTGTCGTTACTCCAGACCCAGTTGGACTCCTTGACGGCGGCCCTGGGTATCTTCCCGGAAAAACCAATTGATGTATTGCTGCTTACAGACGACCTCGGATCCAGGGCAGATCCCCTGGACCCATCACTCGAAGGACTTTATGACGGCCAGATACGACTTTATCTAGGTGACGGTATCCATGACAGGCCAAAACTGATACTCACTGTGCGGCACGAAATGGTACACGCTCTTCTTCACCAGGGGGCTGGAAACCTTCCAGGGTGGGTCCAGGAGGGGTTGGCCCAGAGGGCGGGTGAAGAACCGGATGAGGAACACCTTGTGGCCGCGAGAAGGTATATCGCCAGTAAGATCAGGGAAGGGTACAGTGTGGAGCTCTCAAACATGGGGATCAGCTTTATCAACATGGACAAGGAGTCACGCACAATAGCCTATGCAACCAGTCTTCTTTTCATGGACTACCTTTCCCGAAAGTACGGGAGCGGTTTCATTCCCAGATTCGTCTCCGAGTTGATGTCCGAGGTGTCCCCTCGTGACGCGCTCCGGACGCTTACCGGTTCCACTTTCGCTCAGCTGCAGGTATCCTTTTCCGAGGACCTGGAAAAGGAGTACAGATAATGCCATTTGTTGCCATTGTTGGAAGGCCCAACGTCGGGAAATCAACCCTGTTTAACCGGATCCTGGGAAAACGTCAGGCCATCGTGGAGGATATAGATGGGGTCACGAGGGATCGAAACTATGCAGCTGCCAGTTGGCTGGATCGTGAATTCACACTGGTGGATACGGGGGGACTGGATCCCCTGGTGGAAGAGGGACTTTTCACACTGACGCGGGAACAGGCCATGGTAGCCATCGAGGAGGCTGACCTGATCCTTTTCGTGGTTGACACCCGTTCAGGCATAGCTCCCGCGGACGATGAAGTGGCAAAGATACTGAGACGGACCGATAAACCGGTCCTCCTTGTGGCCAACAAATCCGAAAGTAAGGCGGGAGAGCTTGAGGCCTCCGATTTCTACAGGTTGGGATTGGGGGAGGTCTACCCGATCTCGGCCATTCACGGGTCCGGCGTGGCGGATCTTCTTGACGTACTTATCTCTAACCTTCCGGAAAAGGAAATTGTACCAGAGGTTGAGCACGATATGCGTGTGGCAGTGATCGGGAAGCCCAACACCGGCAAATCAACTCTGGTCAACAGGGTTCTGGGTCATGAGCGCGTCCTTGTATCAGATATCCCCGGGACCACTGCCGACACGGTGGACAGTCTTGTGGAAAGGAACGGTAAACGTTACCTGCTTGTGGACACCGCTGGAGTCCGGCGGAAAGCGAGGGTCACAGGGGCGATCGAGCACTTCTCCGTTCTGCGGACGCTAAACGCAGTAGAACGCTGCCACGTGTGTCTCCTTCTCGTGGACAGCTCGGAAGGCCTGGTGGATCAGGACCTGCGCATTGCCGGTCTGGTGAATGAGGCTGGCCGAGGCCTGGTCGTTTGCCTTAACAAATGGGACCTGGTGGAAAAGGACCACAGGACCTTCGACGAAACGGTGAAGGATATCAGGGAAAAACTGTTTTTTTATCCTGGTGTCCCGGTCATCTCTATCTCCGGTCTCACCGGCATGAGGGTCGAAAAGGTTTTTGAAGTGGTAGATAAAGTCTACCAGGATGCCAGGAAGGAACTTACTACAAGACAGGTGAACGACACCCTGGAAAAAGCGATCGAGGGGCACCAGCCTCACCTGGTGCGGGGCCAGCGCCTCAAGTTCTACTATGCGACTCAGGTGGGCACCAACCCGCCGCGCTTCGTGATCTTTACCAACCGCCCGAAGGACATTAAGGACCATTATACCCGATATATCGAAAGGGTCTTCAGGGAGGAGCACGGCTTCGCGGGATCGCCTGTCAGGCTTATTTTTAAACGGGGGCGGGAAGATAGGCATAAGTAGTAGTGCGGAGGGCGCAGGGCGAAGGGCGAAGGAAATCTTCCGACTTGGCGATCGAGCGACTGAGCGAAAGTTCAGTGCAAGGCACTAACAACAGGCTACTGGCTCCTAGGTACCGGGTACTGGAACCGTTAACTCTACACTCTACACACTGCACGCTACACTGATACCATGCGCGCCTACCTCGACATAGAAACCACCTTTGATAACACCATCTCCCTCGTTGGCATTCACATCCCTGGGAGGGATATGGTACAGCTCATGGGGTCTCAGGTAACTGATGTTTCCATTGCACAGGCTCTTGAGGGAATAAACACCGTTGTGACCTTCAACGGCGCCAGCTTCGATCTACCCTATATCCGCCGTATCACAGGCCTGGATGTCAAGGACATGGTTGAACACCGGGACTTGCTTCATGTGTGCCGCAAAAGGGGGCTCAGGGGAGGCCTGAAAAGGGTGGAGGTCCTTCTGGGCATCGGCAGGAATTCCGGCATTGTGGATGGCAGGATGGCGCCCAGGCTGTGGCAGCGCTGGGAGACGGTAGGGGACAGAGAGGCGCTTAAGGTGCTGCTTCAGTACAATAAGGAGGATTGTGTGAACCTTGAGATCCTCGAATCTATTCTCGATGGCATGGATTGATTCGAGGATCGAGAGGGGGAGCGGGAGAGCGGGGGAGTGGGGGAAGATCGTAAAGCGAAAGGTCAGTGCGAAGTGCG
>JALHUC010000512.1 GCA_022865845.1 bacterium
TGGACTCTCGCACAGGATTTTCCTACAGGTAATCCTGTGCGAGGATTTCAGCAATCTGCACTGCGTTGGTAGCCGCACCTTTTCGGAGCTGGTCACCCACTACCCAGAAGGAAAGCGCATTGTCTGTCGAGAAGTCCTTCCTGATCCTCCCCACGTAACAGGTATCCTGTCCAGAAACAAAAAGAGGCATTGGATAGGTGTTGGAAGCCGGGTCATCGAGCACCTCAACACCAGGGGCTCCATTTAATAGTTCCCGTGCCTTTTCAACTGTGAGTTCCCTTTCCGTCTCGATGGTCACCGACTCGGAGTGGGCAGTCAGGACCGGGACCCGAACACAGGTTGCCGAAACCTGGATCTGGTCATCGTGAAGCATCTTGCGGGTCTCGTTGTGCATCTTCATCTCTTCCTTCGTGAAACCGTTGTCAGCGAAGGAGTCCACATGGGGGATCACGTTGAATAGAAGCTGATGCTGGAAGGCCGAAACTTCCAGCGGCTTTCCAGCGCTCCAGTCTTTCGTCTGTTTCACCAGTTCTGCCATTGCCTGGGCGCCTGCACCACTGGAGGACTGGTAGCTGGATACCACCACCCTTTTTATTCCGGCATGGTCGTACAGAGGCTTTAATGCCACGATCATAATGATGGTCGTGCAGTTCGGGTTCGCTATGATCCCACGCTTCTTGTACTGCCCGATATCCTCCGGATTTACCTCGGGTACTACCAGTGGGATGTCCTCTTCCATCCTGAAGGCAGAAGAGTTGTCTACGACCACCGCTCCGGCAGCCACTGCCGCTGGCGCGAACTCCTTGCTTCGTCCGCCTCCGGCGGAAAACAGGGCAATGTCGATCCCCTCGAAGGACCCTTTGGTCATTTCCTGAATGACCAGATCTTCGCCTTTCCACTTGAGAACTTTGCCTGCCGACCTGGAAGAAGCGAGGTACCGCATCTCGCCGACAGGAAAATTGCGTTCTTCGAGGACCTGGATCATCAATTCGCCTACGGCTCCAGTGGCTCCCGCTATGGCTACATTGAACTTTTTCTGACTCATTTGTTGTGCCCCCTCAAAAAAATAGTGCAGAGTGTAAAGTGCAGAGTGCAGAGGAAATGCACTGCACGTGAAGATAAAAGCTTAATCGAAAAGCGTTTTAAGGCCTTTGATCGCCTGTTTGGTACGGTGTTCGTTCTCGACCAGTGCGAACCGAACGAACCCGTCCCCTCTTTCACCAAAACCGATGCCAGGGGCAACTGCAACCTTGGTCTTTTCCATTGCCATGAGCGAGAACTCCAGACTACCCATTTCCCTGTACTGTTCGGGAATGGGAGCCCAGAGGAACATGGTCGCCTTGGGCGTCTCAACCTCCCACCCGATCCTGTTAAGCCCGGAAACCAGGAAGTCTCTGCGGTTCTTGTACGTATCCACGATCTCCCTGACACAGTCATCGGGGCCGTTAAGGGCAATTATGGAAGCGATCTGAATAGGCTGGAACATTCCGTAATCCAGGTAGCTCTTGATCCTGACCAGTGCTCCCACGAGTTTCGGGTTGCCAGCCACGAACCCGACTCTCCACCCTGGCATGTTGTAGCTCTTCGAAAGGGTGAATATCTCCACACCCACATCCTTGGCTCCCGGGACCTGAAGAAAGCTGGGAGCTTCGTAACCGTCAAAGACCAGGTCAGCGTAAGCCAGATCATGGACAACATAAAATTTATATTCACGGGCAAGTTCTACGACCTTCTCAAAAAAGGAAAGGTTCACGACCTTGGTCGTCGGGTTGTTCGGGTAGTTGAGTACCAGCATTTTTGGCCTTGGCCAAAGGCTTTTTACGGCACTCTCGATACGCGCTAAAAATTCATCCTCATCGTCCATAAGGGGAACACTGCGAACATCCGCATTAGCGATGACTGCACTGTAGAAATGGATCGGATAACAGGGATCCGGTACCATGACAACGTCACCGGGAGCCGCTACAGCCAAGGCGAGATGGGAGATACCTTCCTTGGAACCTATGGTGGCCACCACTTCACTTTCCGGATCCAGATCCACATCGTAGCGGCGTTTGTACCAGTCGGCCATTGCCCCACGCAGCCTCCCGATACCTCTAGACACCGAGTAGCGGTGGTTCCTGGGATCACTGACGGCGGAAATCAGTTTATCTACAATGTGTTTGGGGGTCGGCATATCTGGATTACCCATACCGAAATCCACGATATCCTCGCCGCGTACCCTCGCCTTGTATTTTTGCTCATTGACGATGTTAAAAACGTATGGCGGCAGTCTTTCGATCCGATAAAATTCTTCCATAATAA
>JALHUC010000513.1 GCA_022865845.1 bacterium
AAAATCCCCTTCCGTTTTTAGGATCTACTTTGTGAGACTTCGTTTGGTTCTTCCTATATAAACTCCGTGTACTTCGTGTTAAAAAAATCGCTTTTACAGAAACTGTTTTTCTATCCAGTGTTCAACGTTCAGCATTCCATGTCCACCATAGCTTTAGCGAAGGTGGGTACATTCTACATTTCCTATACCAATTACGAGTCACGAATCACTAGTCTCGGCCCTTTTCTATACATCAAAAATCACTTTAATTGTAACACGTTCGCTGGACTGGTTGATCTCCAGACCGTGGTAAGTTGCAGCCTTGATGTGTGCATTCAGGGTGTGGATCTCAGGGTCAAAGATGGCGCCTGTCAAGGTGGCGTCCAGATGGTTGTTCCTGATCTTCAAATGTGTGATTTTACCAGGGAGAAAACTCTCAGTATCTTCAAGATAAATGATCTCGTTGAGGAGTTGAACCAGGAGGCTGGGCAGTGATCCGGCTTCGATCCGGATCTTTCTGGTGAGAGGCTGATTGCCTCCAGAAAGGTCTGAGATGAGAGAGGCCAGACCATGGACGGTGCTGACAAAGGCATCCTCGAGGCCAAGGCCCCAGGCTTCGATGCCGACGTCGGCGGTTATATTTTCGAGTTCCCTGAATCCTCCGGACATATGAATATCATAACGTTACCTGGCAGCAGCTGCAATGTTGGCTGTTTCCATGCCGTTCTTCACATCAACGATGGCGTTGGCCCCGTCCACGTAAACGAGTGAAGGTTTGTGTATGGCAGCCTCCGCTGCGTCAACATGAACAAAACATGCCACGATGATGAGGTCCCCGGTGGATGCCTTGTGGGCAGCGGCGCCGTTGATGACCATTTCTCCGGCACCGCGCTTCCCCACGATGGCGTAGGTCTCGAAACGGTTCCCGTTGGTGATGTTGTATATCTGGACCTGTGAGAAAGGGATGATCTTTGCCGCTTCCAACAGGTCCTGGTCGATGGTGATGGACCCCTCATAGTGCAGATTGGCGTTTGTAACTGTTGCCCGGTGGATCTTGCCTGCCAGCATGTTGTAAAGCATTGTAATAGCCTCCTTTAAGGGCCCGGTGTGGGCCTATTAGTCACCACTGATCTCAAGGACAGTGTTATCGATGAGCCTCGTATCTCCCAGGAATACTGCCATAGCCAAAAGCGCTCGTCTCTCTATGGATGAGAGAGGGGTCAGGTCGTCTGCATTGACGACACTTACATAATCGATCCTGTTAGTTGACTCCGATTCTATGATCCCGGCTACCTTCTTCTCAATTGCCCGAGGGTCCCTGATCCCTTCCCTTATCATTTCACGAGCCGCGTCCAGGGAACGGGAGAGCGTAAGGGCGCCGGCCCTTTCGTCGTTGTAAAGATGGGCATTCCTGCTGCTCATGGCCAGCCCATCCTCCTCCCGAACTGTTGGCAGCCCGATAACTCGGATGTTCATATTCAAATCCTGCACCATCCTGGAGATGACGCGGTACTGTTGGTAATCCTTTAGCCCGAAATAGACCATGTGGGGACGCACGATATTGAACAGTTTGGAGACCACAGTTGTGACTCCGTCAAAGTGCCCCGGTCTGGAGGCGCCGCATAAGGTTTCGGTAAGGCCCGCAACGGACACTGTCGTGAGGGTACCTTGTGGATACATCTCATCGGCGCCGGGTGTGAACAGAACATCGCAACCCACCTCCCGGCAAAGGGAAGCGTCACTTTCCAGGTCCTTTGGGTATGAATCGTAATCCTCGTCAGGCCCGAATTGGGTCGGGTTTATGAATATACTAACAATCAGAGCATGGTTCTCTTCCCGTGCCTTGCGCATGAGGCTCAGGTGCCCTTCGTGGAGGAACCCCATTGTGGGGACGAACCCGATCCGGTCGCCTTGTTCGCGGAGGCGGTCGGAGTGGTCATACATCTCTGATATAGTGGTAATGATCTTCATATTATTTTCAGGGTTAATGCGGCATGCGATAAAGGGCCACCTGCTGCGTTCTCAGTCGTCGGCAATCCTCGACGTATGTTCCATATACGCCTCCGGTTGCCTCCTCCCAGCGGCCTTGCATATGAGCCATTCTCCCGTACCTTGTAAAGCGTACATCTGCTCCGGTCCGTTCCTCGGTCGAGCTTCGTACCTGGCGCCCCCTTAAAAGCCTTTAAATCAAGTGAGTTACATCGGGAATCCTCGATCCCGCCACAGGCGGGACCTCCGGTCTCCTCACCCCTCTGGCCTTGCACCTGCCTCATTCTCCCATGCCTCAAAAGCACACAACTCCTCCGGTTTCCTCAGGACT
>JALHUC010000514.1 GCA_022865845.1 bacterium
ATCCTGCGCTTTCTTGACCTTTTGGTCTTGCTTCTTAGTAATCTGTTTCTTGCTCTTGTCCTTATCTTTCTGGCCCTTGTCTCCCATTGCTCGCTCCTTTTCTATTGGATAAACCGTTGGGTGGAAATACAGTAACAAGTAGAAGGAAGAAAGGGTTGTTTCCCCTGCTACTTTCTACATTCTACGCTGTTTTACCCATGGAGTCAGTCCTCATCTTTTACGAACCTTGGGGTCGCTTCTTGCCTTTTAATCACGCCGTTGGCGTGACTTCGCGCTAACAATCCCTCGGCTCAGCCTTTATCCGCGAAACGCGTGAAACTGGGCAAACCGTGGGGTCAGGTAAAAACTAGTAGCAGCAGTAGCAGCAGTAGCAGGACATCCAATAGCTTCTACTAATACTGATTGTTGGGGGCAGGTCAACCCTTCCTCCTTAGCGCGAGGCTACGGAGGACAAGTCGCTAAGGCTCCGTGTTGCAAGCCTGCCTTCTTACCTTTTGTGTCATACCCCCCCAAGTGACCAGGCGGGGTTTGCCAAGGCGACTCGTCACGTCGAAGCTCGTAGTACGAAGACGGAAGCTTGTAGAGCGTAGACTGGACACAACCCTATGGCTCCCCTCTTCTACAGGCTTTTTTTCAGTTGCTTCTCCTGCGCTTTTTTGACCTTCTGGTCCTGTTTCCTGGTCGTCTGTTTCTTGCTCTTTTCCTTATCTTTCTTGCTGCCCTTGTCTCCCCTGTTGCCTCTGTCTCCCATTGCTCGCTCCTTTCCTATTGTAAATCATTTGTCAGAATGCGGTGTCAGAGTATGAATTATAGCATGTCAAGGTAAATGGCTTGTTTATGATAAAATTGACACTCTGACACCTATCTACCCAAAGAAAAGACTCTCCAGAACGGAGAGCCTTATTGTTTTAAACACCCTGATCCTTAACGGTTCTATCAGCCCCCAGCCCCTTTGCCCCTTAGCTTCCTTTCCCTACAAGTGTGTCCGTGCCAAGGTGCGTTCTTACATAGTCGTTGATATGGGTCTGTGTTTCAGCTGAAATGGTGAGAAACTGAATGCCGGCACCTGACGGCCCATCGTCCTTAAAAGAACCGCACCATGTCACGGCCCCGGTTCTCACACTGATGCCGTTTTCCACAGCAGGAAGCTGGAATTTCATCTCCATCATGTCCCCGCGTATCACGGGCCGTTCCAGTTCAACAAAGACACCCGTGCTGCTCAGGGAATAGATCATACCTGAAAATTCATTGTCATCCATTTTCACGGTGCATGGAATAATTACATCCATCCTCTCGAATAGCCTGGTGTTTGTTTTAAGAAGACTTTCGACGACTGACAGGAGGAGGTCTCTCCTGACAGGTTTAAAGATGAGGCCGTCACATCCCGATGAAACGATGATGGATCTTGAGTGTTCTCTGGTTCCGGAACTGACAATGATGATGGGAATGGAGGATGTGTCAGGATCATCTTTTAAGATACGGCAGACCTGGTCTCCGTTCATGTCCGGCATGACCAGATCAAGAAGGATAATATCCGGTTTGATGGATCGGGCCATTTCCAGGCCCTGGTTTCCGTTGCTGGCTGTGTGGATATCATAACGTTTTCGTCCGAGGTGAGAAATCTCAAGCTGAATGAAAAGCTCCACGTCATCCACTATGAGCACGGTCTTTTTTTTCGCGCCGTTCTTCATCTCTCCATCTCCATGGCTTACTTCATAATACCACTTTACCGGATAGTATTCGGAAAAACTGTGAGGTGGAATTCATTAACAAGTTACAGGCCGTTGAGTTGTTTAACAGGGATGAAGGGGATGAATGGGATGACTTAAAATGAAAGCCACACCCAGATGCCTCCTCGTTGGACGTTGGACGTTGAACATGCCCTATCCCCTTTTGCCATATTTCGCCCAAACGTTATCATTGTTCTTAATTAGCCAAAATTACTTTGGGATAGAGAACAAGGAGGTTCCCATGGCTGAAGCGCACACTCAGAAGGCGTCCGACGAACTGCTCAAACTCATGAACCGGGCCATCGCCCGGGAGATGCAGGTCTCCATCCAGTACATGTGGCAGCATATCCAGTGGGTGGGGGTCAAAGGGTTTACCGTACGGGACCAGCTAAAGCTCATCTAAAAGCCCGGCGGGGAATCCCCACCGGGCTTTATTTTTACCTTGGAACTTGGAACCTGGAACGTGGAACTGAAAGGTTATGATTATTGAGATAACTCAGTAATCATAACCTTTTTCATTATGCTGCGTAATATCCAGGCCGGTAACCTCTTCGTCTTCTGTCACTCTCAGACCTACGATCATATCCACACCCTTGAGAAGGATGAGGGATCCAACAGCACTGTAGGCGATCGTGGCCGCTACGCTAACGAACTGGATCCAGAGCTGGCCGCCTATGCTGGCTATTTCACCGTAGCCTCCGAAGGCGGGTGCGGCGAAGACGCCGGTGAGGAGAGCTCCAACCATGCCGCCGATCCCGTGTACGCCGAAGGCGTCCAAAGAGTCGTCATAGCCAAAGGCGCGTTTCATGGTGGTGGCGGCGAAGAAGCAGACGATGCCGGAAGTGAGGCCGATGGCAATAGCACCCATGGGGCCTACGAACCCGGATGCCGGAGTGATCGCGACGAGACCAGCCACCGCACCGGTGATGGCGCCCAGTGCACTGGGTTTGCCGTGTTTCATCCACTCCACGAACATCCAGGCGAGGGTGGCCGCAGCAGCGGCGATCTGAGTCACGGCAAGAGCCATGCTGGCAGTACCGTCCGCAGCCAGTTCCGAACCTGCGTTAAAACCGAACCATCCCACCCACAGCATGGCAGCGCCAACGATGGAAAGAGTCAGGCTGTGAGGCATCATGGGGGTAGTGGGGTAGCCTTTCCTTTTTCCCAGAACAATGGCGGCCATCAGTCCCGCGACACCGGCGTTGATGTGCACGACAGTTCCCCCTGCGAAGTCCAGGGCTCCCATTTCGCCCAGCCATCCGCCTCCCCACACCCAGTGACACACAGGGCTGTAGATGAGAAGCATCCAGGCGCCGGTGAACAGCAGCATGGCGGAAAATTTCATCCGCTCAGCGAAGGCGCCGATGATGAGGGCTGGTGTGATGATTGCGAAGGTGAGCTGGAACATGGCGAAGAGGATCTCGGGTATGGTTCCTGATAGAGAGTCAGGACCTATCCCGATCAGGAAAGCCTTGCCGAAGCCGCCCATGAAGGCGTTGCCGTCGCCGAAGGAGATGGTGTAACCGGCTATCACCCAGAGGATGGTCATGAGGGCCGTGATGGAAAAGCACTGCATGAGGACCGACAGGATGTTCTTGGCTCGTACCAGACCGCCGTAGAAAAGCGCCAGACCAGGGATGGTCATGAACAGGACCAGGGCTGTTGCGGTGATCATCCAGGCGGTGTCACCACTGTCCAGACCGTCGGCGTGGGCTGCCGCCGGAATGGCAAGCAGCATGAAGGTCAGTAATGCTGCCCGGGATTTGTTGAAGATTGATATACAGGTTGAGATCATTTTCTATTCCTCCGTGAAACGCTAAGGTGATCAGTAATCGGTGATCGGGAATGTCAATTGAAAATTGAAGGTTGAAAATTGAGAATTACAACCGCAGGTCTTGACCTAAATTCTCAATCCTCAATTCTCAATTCAAAGTGCCTCGCTGCCACTTTCTCCCGTCCTGATGCGGACGGCTTCGCCCAGATCAAGAACAAATATTTTGCCGTCGCCGATCTTCTCCGTATTGGCCGCTGCTGCAATGGTGGCGATGGTTTGCTCTGTCAGAGCGTCATCCACCGCAACCTCCAACTTGACCTTGGGCAGGAAGTCGACAGTGTACTCGGCACCCCGGTACAGTTCCTTGTGACCCTTCTGGCGGCCAAACCCTTTTACCTCGGACACGGTCATACCGGTGACTCCCAATGATCCGAGCGCTTCCCGGACCTCGTCAAGTTTGCCCGGCTTGATAATAGCGATGATGTACTTCATGGGTTGATCCTCCTTTCAGCGTGTGATCGCTGTGCAAAAATTAAATGTCTTAACGAATACGGTATAAGGCAAGGTGTGTGCCAAAAAATAATGAAATAGTGGCGGAGCTGTTTTTCTATTTATTTACAGCTTGTTACAACATGCGTTTAATATGGCCAAAAGCCGTTTGATTATTATATGTGCAAAATAACAGGCAGTGTCGCGCCTTTGAAGGCTGGATGTGCATAAAAATTAAACAATACGCGGACGGCCTGCGGCTGGATTGAAGTGTGACAATGCAGTAAACTGTCGTGGGAAATCATGTGAACTGAAGGGGGAGCGGATCTTATGCCTCAGGTATTTTCAGCCGGATGGCTATATCTTTTTATCATCTTCATGGTCAT
>JALHUC010000515.1 GCA_022865845.1 bacterium
ACTGCGAATAATACGCCTATCCTGTTCATGGGCAATTCCCTTTCTGCAATAACGAGCCCCTGCATCTGATCTGGATTATCAGCATATCAGACTAAATAACCTGTTTACGCCCAAATTCATACTCCTCCACCCAGAAGTTTTCCCAAAAGCTCCCCGATGGGGTCAGAGAACTTATTCTCTACAGTTTCTCCAGCTGTCTGTCATGTACCCTTGAAAGGATCACTTGAGAGGTGATCGCTCCCACAAAAGCCAGGAACATATCCCATTGCGTATCCCAGACATCGCCCTGTGTTCCAAGGAAATTCTCAGCACCCTCACCGCCGGCCACCGCGGCCCACCATTCAGTAAATTCGTAAAAAGCCGAAAAAGCGAGGCATACTGAAACCGTCAGGAAAAAGAGCCACTTCCCACGCAGGAGGGGGGAGCGCCTCAAGAGGATCTCCCTGACCAGGATGGCGGGTACAAACCCCTGGGCAAGGTGACCAAGGCGATCGTAATGATTCCGGGAAAGATCAAGCAGGTCCTGGAACCAGTATCCCACGGGAACTCTGGCGTAGGTGTAGTGCCCACCAAGGATCAGGATAAGGGCGTGGATAAATAAGAGCCTGTAAAGCAGTGAGGTAAGGGGGAACTTCCTGTACGTTACTATAAGGATCGGGGCGATAATGAGGATCGGTACGATCTCAAGGAACCATGTTATGGGGTCATAAGGCCCGATCCTCGAAACGATAAGAGCTGCAGCAACAAGAGTAAGGAGAATCTGAGGTTCTTTACGTTTAATATTCATACTCTGACACCTTTAGCTCCAATCTCTCAAATCAGGTACGCCGCCATTCAACCACCGACCCCCAAATGTTCCAGTAGGAAGTAAAATGTATAAAGTAACAAGGAAGACCTCCTCTTCTACTTTCTACTTGTTACTGCCTTTTAGTTACCTGTTACTGTTTTTCAATCAAAATTCCTACTCCGGCACCCATGGTTGCTATTTACGCTGAAATTCATACTCCGGCACCCAGGCGACCTTCCAGGTCCTTTTTCCTTCCAATTAGGTAAGCGTCTACTATCCCGATAATCCAGCAGATAACTATCAACAACAATCCGAGATTGTATATGAGGCTGTCATTAGCGGAAACTGCCTGGGTGGCTGCATCTGTAACTGTTTTTATATCAATTACCCCTCCCTCCAACTCAATCTTTTCGAGAACGATAAATGCCTGTTGGACTGCTTTTATTACAATTACCACCATGCTGGCGGACACCGTAAACATCAAAGCAATGCCGCGTTTATAATATCCTGAACGAACCTGGCCAAGGCCTGGGAAAATTACACCGGATAACAGAGCTCCTTTTAATGAATTATTCATCATGTTCCTCCTTGACGCTCTTTCAAACTTCCAGGCAGATCTTCGGGTGCCGAAATGTGAATATTAGCATAAACAAGTAATTTGGCATGAAATGCTGAAAATTTCACTCTGACACTATTTACATTCCATCTCACATTTGACTTTTGAGGATAGTCCCCGGGGGGACTTAAAGCGACCAGATTGATACAAGAGACAAATATTCACGATTCCAGGGTCGGTTTCAAGGTGCTTAAGCTAATCAGGGTTGACCGACTCCTGCCAGGATATTAAGGTGTATCCCATGCTGACGCGCATATTCAAACTTCTGAGTGTGACCTTGATCATGGTGCTGGCCGCTGCGTGTTCCTGGTCACCGCGCCCGGAAGGTCCACCGGTATCCATCCCCCCCCTGGTGCCAGTAGCCTGGAGTCAGGTCGAAGGCTGGCTGGAGGACGATCCCAGGCTGGTCCTGGACGCCTTCCAGAAGAGTTGTTCGGCCCTGCGTTATCGCCAGGAATGGCAGCAGGTCTGTGCCGAGGTGACTACGCTTTCCGATCGATCCGAAGCGGAGGTACGGGCATTTTTCGAAAGCCGTTTCACCCCCTATCAGCTGAGCCAACCCGACAATGACCGGGTCGGCATGGTCACCGGCTACTATGTTCCCGACCTGAGAGGCAGCCGGGAACCGTCTTC
>JALHUC010000516.1 GCA_022865845.1 bacterium
TCGCCATTGCCCTGATGGCCATGTTTATCATCCACATCATCACTATCCTGATCTTCTCCTGGATACTTCAACTCAGCGATGACCCTTCCCGGTTTGCTGTTAATCCATGGGTAACCTTCCTGGTTACTATCGGCACCCAGCTGTTCCCCGCGCTGATCTGGGTGATCCTTTGCTTAAAGTACTGGTTCCCCAGGGTTGAAGCGGCGGGGTCGAAAAGGGTAAGAAAAGGAGAAGGTTAGATGCCAGTAGTAGTGTACACCACTCCCACGTGACCCTATTGCTATAACGTGAAGGAGTTTCTTTCACAAAAAGGCGTGGGTTTTACCGAGCACGATGTTTCACAGGACCGCGCTGCCGCTGAGGAAATGGTAAGCCGTACCGGCCAGAGGGGAGTGCCGGTCACCATCATCGACGGCGAGACAATCATCGGTTTTGACCGCGCCCGCCTTGAGCAGGCGCTCAGCAAAAGGCCAGGGGAATCACGACCCTCATTCGGTGCCGCAATTGCAGATGCCAGCAAGATCACTGCCGGGCAGGGCGCAGTGGTAGCATTCGGGGCCTATGTAGGGAAAGTGAGGGCCGGTTCCGCAGCTCAGAGAGTGGGCCTGGCGGTAGGAGACATAGTCGTTGAAATTAATATGCAGCGTGTGGCCAATGCCAGCGATCTGGAACGTGTCCTGTCCAGGCTGAACCGGGGAAGCCGTATCTCCCTGGTTTTCCACAGGGGTAGTAAGACCTTTACTGCGGAAGGAACGTTATAAAGCGCTGACGCTTCGCTCTAGCGGACTTTCTGCTAGACTGCTGAAAAAGAGGTGCAGGATACTTCCTGCCGGGGGTCTGGGGTGTCCCCCAGCTTTAATAAAGTCCCCCAAGATTGGGGGATTAGGGTATTTGATCGAGACGCTTTCAACAGTCTATTTCTGTCGTCACCGGGATGGTTTTTCTATTCTGATGGGAGGGGCAGTAATGGGACATTCCTCTCTAAACCTAATTCACAAGTTGGAACTGATGAAAGCCTACCCGCCCCTGCCAAATATCCTTCTCCACCAGGGTTTAGAAGTGGCAATAAGCTTTATCTCAAGGCTTTCAATTTTGGCCTGGTATCTTCCCAGGGTGATAGCCAAATTTCGGTTCTCCTCTGTCAGCCTCTGAATTTGCCCCAGTAAATCCTTAACTACAGTGGACATATCATTGCCATTGTCCACCTTTTTGACCAAGGTGGGCATGTCCATGGACATATCGTTCTTGTTGTCCACTTTTTCGACTGGAGTGGACATGTCAATAGACAAATCATTTTTATTATCTATTTCTTTGATTGGACTGGACACGTCAGTGTCAATGTCCACCTTTTGTACCGGGGTGGACACGTTATTGACCACCTTTCTTTCTAGCTCGTACGGTATATCAATTATGAGATATTTTCCTTTGGACATTTCATAGGCAAGCTCGCCCGCTTTAATCCGTCTACGAACCGTTTTGGTGCTTATGCCCTTTCGTTTGGCATATTGCGAGATGGTCAA
>JALHUC010000517.1 GCA_022865845.1 bacterium
CCCTGCCTCCTGGAGCATGGTCCCCATGGCCCCGTCACAAAGGAGGGTGCGGTCTTTAATAAGGTCTTGGAAGGTGCTCACTGGGTTCGCTCCCGTTTTACTGGTGATCGGTAATCAGTGATCGGTGATCGGTAAAACCTTTTTACTGTTCACCATTAACTCTTCACTTCGAGGTCAGGATGTAGAATCGTTGATCATCCTGACCTCAATCTATTGAAAACATCTATAGGTATAGAAGAAAATTGAGAAAAGCAAGTGATTTTGAGCTGTTAGCTGGTGGCTCACAGCAATCTTAGATCTCATATCTCAGATCTCAAAGTTTGGAAGTGCACATGTGCACCGGTGCACTAGTGCACTGAACTTAGCCTTCCTCTGCGTCCGAAGCCTGTCACGCCAGAGGCGTGACGTACTTCGCGGTAAAAACATCGCATTTACAGAAACCGTTGTTTCCCCCAGAAATAAGATTTACCCTGTGTCACCCTGCGTACCCTGTGGTAAATTAGTTTTATCGCATTCATGGGAACCGAATCTTTCTACTGATACCTGGCTCTCCCTCGACAGGCTCGGGACCCTGAGTCCCGCCTATGGCGGGATCAAAGGGCTGGGTACGGGATACTCTATTACGGAGAAACGATATGCGCCAGCCTTCACAGCGTTCCCTCAACATTCCCCCCTTCATCGTGATGGATGTCCTTGAAAAGGCCCAAAAAATGGAAAGGGAGGGTCGGTCTGTCATCCATATGGAAATAGGGGAGCCGGATTTCGAAACCCCTGAAGTTGTCCGGCAGGCAGCCATTGAGGCCATTGAAATGGGTGACACCAGGTACACCCACAGTCTGGGGCTCATCGACCTCAGGGAAGCCATCAGCGAACATTACGAATTAAGATACGGCGTCAAGGTCGACCCCGGTCGTATTATCGTCACCCCGGGGACCTCACCGGCCCTTCTCCTCATATTCGCTGCTCTTCTCGAGGCTGGCGGAGAGGTTCTTATGAATGATCCCCACTACGCCTGTTATCCCAACTTTGTATCGTTCCTGGGGGGCCAGCCTGTTTACTCGCCCGTTTTTGCCAGGAACGGATATTTCCCCGACCTTGATGATATGGCTGGTCGGATCGGGGCTCATACGGCAGCGGTACTCATCAACTCTCCGGGAAACCCTACAGGAGCAGTCCTGGATGAAGATATCCTGGGAGCGATCGCCGGTATGGGTGTTCCAGTTGTATCGGACGAGATCTACCACGGGCTTGTTTACGGGACGAAAGAACACAGTATCCTGGAGTTCACTGAAGAGGCTTTCGTTCTAAACGGATTTTCAAAACTCTACGCCATGACCGGTTGGCGGTTGGGCTATGTTATTGCTCCGGAGCGTTTTGTCCGGCCCATGCAGAAAATGCAGCAGAACTTTTTCATTTCAGCCGCTGCTTTTGTCCAGCGGGCTGGTATAGCAGCCCTGCGTCACACCAGTACCGAGGTACAGGAGATGGTTCGCACCTACGGCCGTCGGCGTAAACTTCTCCTCAGCGGACTCCGGGAGATCGGGTTGCCTGTGCCTGCGGACCCGCAGGGCGCTTTTTATGTCCTCGTGGATGCAAGGCATCTGGATTCAGATTCCTACCGCCTGGCCTTCGACATCCTGGAAAGGGTGGGGGTAGCTGTTACTCCCGGCATCGATTTTGGTCCATCTGCCGAGGGGCATCTTCGTTTTTCCTATGCCAACTCGAGCGAGAATCTCAGTGAGGGGATACGCCGGTTATCGGAGTATATTAGAGAGGTGACACATGATGACATATAAATTGGGAATTATCTGCAAAGTGCGCTCGCTTGCAGCTGTTGGGCTGGGAGTTGCTTTCCTGGCATCCTGTGCTTCCTCTGCTATCACCCTCTTTGAACTGGTTCCCGCCCAGGGGCAGACGTCCAAAGTATCGATCCATAATGATCAGGTGGTCCTTTCAGCCAGGTACCTGGATGCCGGAGAGCGGGTGACGTACCTCAGGGAAAAGGGGTATGAGGCTCTTGGCCTGGGGCTCAGACAGGTTCCCCTGGTAGCTTTTGTTCTTTCCGTAGATAACGGTTCTGATCAGAACCTGATACTGGATCCTGGAAGCATCAGGTTAGCCGTGGGATACGGACCTCTGCTCAGTCCATACAACTATGCGCACTTTTACATGGAGCTTCCGCGAGGGAGCAATAGACAGAGGATCCTCGAGGACCTGAGGAAGGCGACCTTTGACAAATCAACGACCATTCCACCTGGCCAGGTGAATGAAAAACTGCTGCTGTTCAAAAGACCGGAAGAGGTCGGTCCGGAGGCCGCTGTTCTTTTTGAAAGGTTATATTTGGGGGGAGAGGAACTCCAGGCGGTCCTGGATTTTAAGACTGTGGATCTGGGGAAGTAAATCAGAACGCAGAATGCAGAACGCAGGAGAAAACCTTCGACTGGACGACTTTGCGACGGAGCGAAAGGACGTTAAGAACATTTTAAAGTGCTGAGTGCAGAGGGAGACCGGGGAAGGCAGGATGCAGTACCCAGTAAAATGCGTTAATCGGTAATCGGTGACCAGGACCAGGACCAGGACTACGACTATATACTCCAGGCGCTGGACTAGCCCTTTATAAGGGCCAGTATCTTCAGGGCCTTCAGGTCCTTGATACAGTAAATGGAGTGTCCTCCCTCTCGCCGGAGGGAGAGGATGCCCCGGGACCGGAGAATTCCGAGATGCTGGGAGATGTTGGACTGTTTGAGGTCCAGTTTTTCCCCAATGTTGGTCACGCAGCGGCCTTCCTGATCCAGAAGCTCAAGTATCCGTATCCTCGTTGGGTGAGCGAGGGCTTTTAGATATTCAGCTTGTACGGTTTTTTCCTGATCCAATTCCCGGCCTCCTGATGGTTAAGTGGTATGTGGTCTGTGTCCAGCCTTAGATATTCGTCACTTCCCTTATTAGAATATAATAATTTGAATGTCAAATAAAAAGCCACACTATAAAGCGTGGCTTTGAAATTCTCTCATATTCGATAGGTGTTTACGTCTTATCTTCGTCGCCTTCCTCTATTTTCTCGGGAGTGACGTCGATCTCATCCTCACCCGTGGTGGCTTTTTTAAAATTCTTGATGCCTTTACCCAGGCCGGCACCGATTTCCGGGAGTTTGCCAGCTCCGAAGATGACCATGATGATGACCAGTATGAGAACCAGTTCCGTAACACCGAATCCAAACATCTTTCACTCTCTTCCCTTGTTAGAAGTGCTCCCCATTATACCTTGGTAGTGTGGTTCGTGACAAGGTCCCGTATCGTTTACGCTCACTCTTGTCGACCGAGGGTCTCAACCCTTTGTCGCTAACCGGTTCGCAGGGCTATCTAACTTTTCTTGCTTTCGTCGTCCGTATCAGCGGCAGCCTTTACTTCAGCAGACTCGGGTTCGGGCTCGGGAACGGGCTCAGGCTCGGCGGCAGGCACAGCCTCTCCCTCAGCAGGGACTTCTGCAGCCGCATCCGCCTCGGGGGCTTTTTCTTCAGCGGCCGCAGTTTCAACCTCTGCTGCCTCGTCCACCATAACCTCGGCGGCGGTGGATGAATCCACCTCGGGGGTATCTGTCAGTGCCTCTTCGGCTTCTAACTCCTCTTCAACAGGGACCTCTTCAGGTTCGGGCTGCCTAAGGGGCGGGGCTTCCTTCTTGATGGCGTGATGGATGACAAGAAGGCCGTTTTTACCACCGGGAACAGGACCCTTGACCATGATGAGGTTCTGGCTCTCGCGAACGTCCACAATTTTGAGGTTCTGGATGGTAACGGCCACGTTGCCCATCTGTCCTGGCATTTTCATACCTTTGAAAACCTTGGCGGGGTCTGCAGACTGCCCGATTGACCCACCGCCTCTTTTGCTTTCATGGACGCCGTGGGAAGCCATGAACCCGGAGAATCCGTGCCGTTTCATAACGCCAGCGAAGCCTTTGCCTTTTGATGTACCGGTGATGTCTACAAGGTCATCCTTTTCGAACTGGCCGGCGGTGATCACCTGGCCGACGGTGAACATATCCGGGTTGTCGACCCTGGCCTCACGGATATGCCTCTTGGGTGTTGAATCGGCTTTTTTGAAGTGGCCAAGGAGAGGCTTCGTTGTGTGCTTTTCCTTCTTGTCACTGAAGCCGAGCTGGATGGCGTTATAGCCGTCCGTCTTCTTGGTCTTCACCTGTAAAACGGTGCAGGGACCTGCCTGTACGATTGTTACCGGGATTACGTTGCCCTGGCGGTCGAAGATCTGGGTCATGCCCAGCTTGCGGCCGAGAATGGTCTGCCTCATGATAGGTTTCCTCCTTTTTCCTATCTTATCCACCCCCATTATCGAAGGGCGGATGTTTTAGTGGAGAACAACGCTATGTACCCGAAATGCTGATGTTAGTCAATCCAAAAGGACAACCCCAGCGGAGGGGGAGAGTGGGGGAGTGGGAGAGGGGGAGAAAACCTCGGGCTCTGTCATTCCGGGCCGAGCGAACGCGAGGGCCCGGTGAAATGCCGTGATTCGTAATTTGTGATTCGTGACCTGAAACCCGGAACTCGAAACCTGAGCGAAGCGAGTGATCGGTTTTGTGAAAGAAGGGCCCATTTGCCGATATTCATTTTCCGGATGAGTCTCAAAATTAAAGAACCCCGTTGATTCGGGGTCCTTTGATTTTTTCTTGGCGGAAGTGCATGGGAATCGAACCCACCGTACCGGGTTTTAGCCAGTACCACTGGATTTGAAGTCCAGGAGGGCCACCAGTGCCCTACGCACTCCCATGTTGAGGGTAACGGCCATCGAAGTCCCTGTCAAGAATAAGACTTCGATGGCCCAGGAGTGGGAGAAAGGGGGAGTGGGGGAGAATTGACGCGGAGACCCGGCGACGCGGAGACACGGAGATGCGAAAGAGAGGGATGCTATTATCGGGGTGCCAGTGTAATCACGCCCTTGGCGTGACAGGCTTGGTATCGGAGTTAAGATAGAACGCTGAACGCTGAACACAGGAGAAATCGTAAAACCCTTGACAAGGATCCAGGCAAGCACCATATTTTTTCGCCCTTCGCCCTTCGCCCTTCGCCCTTCGCCCTTCGCCCTTCGCCCTTCGCCCTTCGCCCTTCGCCCTTCGCCCTTCGCCCTTCGCCCTTCGCC
>JALHUC010000518.1 GCA_022865845.1 bacterium
CAGTCCAGGGAGTTCCTGGTGGGCCGGGACAAGGAACTCGAGACCCTTGGCCAGCTTGTTAAGCGGTGGGAGCAGGACCTCCTGTGCAGCGTGGCCGTGGTAGGCCCGGCGGGAAGCGGCAAGACGTCCCTGCTTAACTGCTTTGAGAACGAATGCGATTCCACCGTCACCGTCAAACGGCTGGAAATGACCGGGCGCCTGCGCACCGAGGATGATGTACTTAAACTGTTTGCTGAGTGGTTCCAAAGAGAGAAGGGTTTTGGCAGCGTGACGGAACTGGTGAGCTATCTGCGCCAACAGCCTCGTGCAGTCCTCATCGTGGAGGGGGGCCACAACCTGGTGCTGAGAACAGGGGGGGGACAGCGGGCTGTGGAATTTTTCCTCACCATCCTTCTCCAGACCCGCGAGCATTTCATGTGGATCATGGCTTTCCGTGAAGCCCCCTGGAAGCGGTTGGACTACCTGGTGGGGATCAGCCGGTACTTCACCCACCAGGTCCACACCCTTTTTCAAAAGCAGGCTGAGATAAAGGAAGCCCTGCTTATCCGCCAGCGTACATCGGGATATCCCCTCGTCTTCTCGTCAAAAATACAGGAGGAGAAGGAGAAGGCCACCCTGACGCAGGCCGCCCAGCAGAAAGCTGAACGCGGGCGAGAGAACCGTTTTTACTCCGACCTTTTCGCGGCCAGCAGCGGGAACTTCGAGGCGGCCATGTATTACTGGATGGTTTCCGTGACCTGGGATGAGGAGGACGACCTCTTCCGCATGGCCCCGTTGGGGCGCCTGGACTTTATCTTCCTCCGCAGCCTGGACCGGGCCTACCTTTTTGGCCTTGCGGAAATAATCAGTCACGGAGGCATGAAAGCGGAAGAGTTCGCCGAGGTCTTCATGATCGATATTCAGCAGGCCCATCTCATCCTCGGTTATCTCCTGCAGCTTAATCTCTTTCAGCGAACGATCGGGGAAGGTTATGAGCTTGACAATTATGTCCTGAATCCGGCCTTCTTCGCCCCGGTAACGGCTACCCTTGAGTCCATGAATATCCTTTATTGATGGACTTATTGCCAGTCCATCTCCATTGAGAGGTATAACCGCCATGCAGCCGAACAGCCTTTCGAACCTGACCAACCTGGTCACCACCAGCAAGATCTTCACTATGGTCATCATCCTCGTTGGGACGATCCTTTTCCTCTACGCCCTGAACCTGGTCTTAATGTTCCTGGCTCGGAAGTTCAGCCGGTATCGCCTGCTCATCCTGGGGTTTTACCCCATTATGAGGCTGGCAACATGGGTGGGAGCGATAGCTTTTGTCATCGTTGACGTATTCAAACCTCCGATGAACACAGTTCTGGCGTTGTCCGCTTCGGTGGGTCTGGCCGTTGGGCTGGGGGCCCAGGACCTGATCCGCAACATTATCGCGGGGATCATCCTGCTCATGGAAAGGCCCTTTCGGGTAGGGGACATGATCAAAGTGGGAGAGGATTACGGTGAAGTAGTTAACATCGGCCTGCGGTCGGTGGCCATCCACACCTTCGATGACAGCGTTGTCACCATTCCCAACGCCTTGGTGCTCAACATGGCGGTCTCCAACTCCAACAGCGGCGACCTGTTCGAGATGGTGGTGGTGGAGGTCAACCTCCCGGCGGGCG
>JALHUC010000519.1 GCA_022865845.1 bacterium
GAGCTGTAAAGGCGGTTTTTTTGAACACAAAGTACACAAAGTGTCACGAAGTTCAGGTTTAGGTCTTATTTTCCCCCTTTGTTAACTTTGTGAACTTCGTGTTTCATTAAACGCCGCATTCAAAGGAACCGCTCTTTTCCCCGTTAGCCCTTGGACTTTGGCCGTTGGGCTCTCTTAAATCCCCTTTATCCCCTTCATCCCTGTAAATTATGCCGCTTTCATTTGGACATGTTTTTTACGTTGAGATTTCTGCTGGTGTCAGAACACCCCCCTACTTAAGCACCGACACTTTCGCTTCATTCCTCATTGGTAGGCGATGGTAACGGTATTTCGGATAACCCACCATCATCGCACCGAAAGACTTGTGTCCTTCAGGAAAATTCAGGGCTTCTGCCAGGGGCGGCCAGGAGCCGGCTGCGGCCATGAAGAAACCGGCCCAGCAGCTGCCAAGGCCGAGAGGCGGGGCAGCCAGGTCCAGGTATGAAAGGGCGATGGCACTGTCGATGGTCATGATAGGGTAGGCTTCGGGGCCATGAGTGATGATGAGGGCCGGCGCCCCTCTGCTGATTATGTCGACCCCGTTGTCCCAGGCACGGACGATCCCGCCCATCTGGTACGCTTCGGCAATGGGATTTTTTTCCTCAATGGCGTTACGCATCCAGTCCACAGCCAGGGCGGTTAGCTGAACCACCTTGTCCCGAGTGGGGACGATAAGCCACTGGACCTGTTGGCTGTTGCTCCCGGTGGGAGCGTAGCGAGCGATGTCGATGAGTCGGGTAAGGGTTTCGGCGTCCACATCCTGCGTCTTATAGGTGCGGATGGATCGTCGCGATCGCAGGAACTGTTCCATCTGGTCCTCGCCCAGGGCGAGACCGTCGTCGACGGGTGGGCATTGATCCACGCTCATGCGAGCGAGGGAGATGGCCCTGTGGGGGCAAACCGCAACGCAATGACCGCAGTTGATGCATCGGGTTTCCCCTCCATCAGTTACAGTGGGGAACGACTCTTTCGTCTTCATCTCAATAACAAAGGCGGGGCACTCCGCCACACAGATACCGTCCCTTTCACACAACTTCTCGTCAATAGTAAACAGGCTCATCTTTTTCCTCCCTGCATGGATAGCTGTCGTTTTCAGAAAAGTGGAATCGCGAGATGGTAATGGATGGGGTCCATAAAAGCAATAAAGCGGAACACTGTAGCCAGATAAAGGCTGCCGAAATGCAGCTGCAGGCTTTAAACTGCAGATTGTAAGGTAGAATAATAGTTATCGTTGCCCAATGGCAGAGTGCCTGGAAAGAAAGAATATAGCGATAACACTCTGTAAAACAAAAATAAAGCTGAATAGTACTTGAAAAAAACGAACGGTCGTGCTAATAATCATGAATGAGGAATCAGGAATGAGTATTTCTATGGCCAAAGGTGAGAAAACAAAAAGCAAGATCTTGGAAAAGGCAGCCAGTCTTGCCAGCATCTGCGGACTGGAGGATATGTCCATAGGCAAGCTTGCCAAGGCGACGGGGCTATCCAAAAGTGGGCTGTTCGCTCATTTTAACTCCAAGGAAAATCTTCAGACACAGGTAGTGCAGTGGGTGGCGGAGATGTTCACCGAGCAGGTCATGCGTCCCGCGTTCAATGAACCTCGGGGCATCCCCAGGATTCGGGGCATTTTCGAGAACTGGAAGGATTGGATCGAGGGCGATTCCCTGCCTGGTGGGTGCATCATGATCGCCAGCTCCACAGAGTTTGATGACAAGCCGGGAGCTGTTCGGGATGAGATCGTCGGGATGATGAGCGACCTGCTCCAGTCCCTGACACGCACCGCACGAATCGCTATAGAAGAAGGACATTTCAAGGCCGATTCCGATCCAAAACAGTTTGCTTTTGAATTCGAATCGCTGCTTCACGGATATCATCTGCTCCAGAGGCTGCTCAAGGATCCTGACGCTCGAAAACGGTCCGATACAGCTTTCGAACGACTGATTGAGTCCTACCAGGCGGACCTTCCCAAACCACACTGAATTCCAACAGGAGTCGGATCGCATCAAAATGCAGGCGAACTTCATAAATATAAAGGAACGACCGTTCGTGCTTCATGGCAGTGGGTCATTCCTTAAATCTATATTCTGTTCAGAACTTTAACAGGCAGGACCGAACCTGCCGGAGGAAAGCCGATGTGGACTGCGAAATGGATCCTGGATGCCTATGAAGTGGGGGATGAGGCCGTTAGATTTGAGATGTATCTGGCCTATCGCGACCTGCGCTGTTATTTCGACGAGATTGAGGCGCGGCCCGAAGGGGCAGTTGAGCAAAAGGCCGGCTGGGTCGCCGAGAAAGTTTCCGGAGCGAGATGGAACATGTGCGCCCGCCTGGTGAAAGGGTGAAATTCCAGTAATAGTATTAGTATTGGTA
>JALHUC010000520.1 GCA_022865845.1 bacterium
AAACATGATTACAATTCCCGACTCCTGTGATTGGTTATTTGCAAACTTAACTTGTCTTACGTATCTTGTCAACTAATCAGGAACGTTTAATTACGAAAAAACACTATTAAACGATCCTGAAGTTTCGGGTTCTGGGTTTCGGGTTCCGAGTAACGTATTTTGAAGTTGATTTTTGCATTTGAGTAATGATGTTGGAGGATGAACCCAGTTCATTCAACCCGGAACCAGGAACTCGAAACTCGGAACAATCCCTTATGGTATTTCAAGTTCTTTTCTCAGCTGTTCCAGCCTCCCCGACCCCACACCCGGAACTTCGTCCAGGTCGAATATCGGGTCCAGGTATCCCCTGCACCGAACAAATTGGTAAATTTTCTCCGCCAGAGATGGTCCGATCCCGCTGATGCGCTGAAGATCCAGCGGTTGGCAGTCGTACAGATCCATAGGGATACGCCATACCCACCTCTCCCTCTGGGTCATGGGCCTGATCCTCCAGCCAGATTGTACCCGGTACAAGACCCCTGCCCTGGGCGTACAAAAACCGGAACCGAGAGGATCCGGTACCAGACCCATCTCAGAAACGGCCGCATATATGCTCGTTCCCTGGGAAAAAACTTCCAGTGCTCTGCCTTTCAGAGCCGTGGCATCTACGAGGCAGCCTTCCTGCGGCCATATCTCCTGGATTTGTCCCATATCCGGATAAATGGGCCTTGTCAGGCAGGCTTTTACCTGCCCTGCGGTGAAAATAAGGAGAAAGAGGAAGAGGGTGTATCTAGCCTGACGTGGGGACCATTGCATGACTGGCATGGTGCAAGATCATTGCCAGAGGGCACGACTGAGCGACTTGGCGACTAAGCAAGTAAACAGCGGGTTTGCCTAAAACCGGATTGAAACGCAGAGTGTGCAGAGTGATTCAGAAAAATTCCTGGATCTTGGATTTTGAATCTAGGGTAAATTTGCTCTTTGCTCTGACAACAGTATTTGATCTAAAGTATTTTTCGCCAAGTCGCTCAGTCGCAGCGTCGTTCAGTCGATCGGTTTCTTATCACTTCGCTCCTGTCGAGGCGGGCGAGCTACCCATCGCACTGTTTTTTCCAGACACCAGACACAAGACACCAGGAACATCTTTTTTTATTCCCCGTTCAGGCCCAGTTCCTGGTCCCTTTCCTGAACAATCTTCGTCAGCTCTTCTACTATAAGTTTAGTCGCCGGAAGAAAGGTTTTTTCTCTCAGATAGGAGATACTTGTAAAATGTTTAATACCGGGTAAAGAGATTGGTAATCCTACAAATGAACCGTCATTCAAATAAGGGGCCATGATCGACTCCGGAAGTCCACCAACACAATTACTGACTTCCACAAGCTTCCTTATTTGGGCATAACTGTCGAACTCTACATCTATAAAAGGCCGTTTTTCGCCGGTTAACTCATATCTGTAGCGATCAATCTGCACCCGAATCTCCTCGGGAGGAATAGGGCCAACAAAGGGATATTTAAACACAACCACCAGATCAGGACAGGATATATTCAAAAGGGGATGACTCCGTCGGCAGAATATCGTGAAAGGACCAGTCTCGAACGTTTTCACCATAATATCCTTGCTCTTCAAAGTTCCATCGATCATTCCGAGAAAGATATCAATCTCATGATTAAGGAGCATATTTTCCGCGTTTTTCCCTGTATCCTTAATTACCCTAATGGTCAAATCAGGGTATCTCTGCAAAAACTTGCTCAAAGCTAATGACAGGATGTTGTCCATGAAATAGCTGCCTGTTCCTATTACAAGTGTACCTGTGGATGCTTCACTTAAAAGATCGACATACCTTTTAATGTTCCGGGAAGATGCTACAGTCTCCTCCGCCCATTCCATTACCGACCTCCCGTATTCAGTAAGGATCACCCCACTGGGCAACCTGTCGAACAGGGAAACGTTGAAATACTGTTCCAGAGTCTGGATACTTCTGGTCAGGGCCGGCTGGCTGATTCCGATTTCCTTACTCGCTTTCCGGAAATTGCCCTTTTGCGCAACAGCTATAAATTGTCTAAGTTGCTCAAGACGCATGATGCAATTATTTTATCAAATTGATAATATCTATGCAATTTACTAATCATCACTATATGAGTAATGTTTTATGGCCGAGGGGTCGAGCCGGTCAGCTTGGGGTTAGTGCAAGGGGAATGGTTCTGGCGGTGGGGGAGGTGCCTCCACCGCACCGCCAGGGTAGAATTCCGAGAATCCGGTCAAAGGCCCGCTTTTCCTAGACCAGGCGGGCCTTTCCCTCGGGTTTTTCCTGACAAAACAGGTAAGTGCGTGAATGGGTGATTGAGTTTGTGCGTAAAGGCAGGCTAATCGTCCCCATACTCCTTGAAAGAGTCTTTTATCACCTCCGAAGAACCTCCCTTTTTTGCTATAAAAACTGCTTTCCTGCCTTTTTCAAGGCGTAGATAGGCTGGCACATAAGCACTAACTTTAGTGCCATTTTCCAGTTCTGCCGTCATGTATACGGTATTACCCTCTTTGGTTTCCCAGGCCCTCATACCTGTGACGGTCCCGGTTACATCCTCTGTGCTGTCAACTATAGAAGATAAGGAAAACAGGATAGGGACAGCTGCAACCAGGGCAAAAAACAGTAGTCCTGTCAGGGAGCCTTTCAGGTTACTCCTTGATCCAAAGCCGGCGGAGTTCCTTCTGGTAACCTTTCTTTATCTTCTTGTTTTCCATGGGTATTTTTTTACTCTTAAACCGGTTTCAGAATATTAGTATTGAGATTTGAGATCGTTCTTTTTACACCGAGATTGCCGCGTTGCCCTCGATTTCCTCGATGCTCCTCGCAATGACGATCATATCCACAATAATTTTTTCCCGATACACCGACACTTGCTTGTCACACCGTGGGAGTGATTACCCCGATACAGTCTCTTTCCTGGGTTCTAGGTGATAAGGTCACAGCCCCTGCACTTCCAAATGAGTGCTATGTTCTGGAAACTAGACACTAGAAACTTGACACCAGACACTGTTTCTCAGATGACGCCCCGTCCTCTGAGAAACTTAAGCGTATGCTCCAGGTGCCTCAACGGTTCCGTCTGATCCGGTATCGAATCCGGTTCCGGATCCCGGAGTGTCATCTGGCGAACCCCCGAGGCTCCGTACCTTGACCGCTCCTTCAAATAGGCCTCCGGAAGCTCATCAGGAATGTTTTGTTCAGTGAGAATACCCCACGCAAGTGTCCAGGCCCTGGCCACAGTGTCCATTTCGTACCCACCGCCGCCGGTTGCCATAACGGGGCCGCTGTACAGTTCTCGGACCCTGCCAAGTGCATGAATAAGGGACCTGGTAGTAAACGTAAGATGGGCCAACGGATCCCTTGTCATGGTATCAACACCCAGCTGCATAACGATACAGTCAGGTGAAAAGGAAGACAGGACAGAGGGAAAAACACTTTCGAACGCTTCAATAAATGTGGAATCGCCTGAACCTGGCTCGAGGGGGACGTTTACGCTGAAACCGGCCCCCTCCCCCTCTCCCATTTCATGGACGTGACCGGAGCCCGGAAAAAGGTGCTCGGGTGACTCGTGAATGGAAACGGTT
>JALHUC010000056.1 GCA_022865845.1 bacterium
AGAAGATCTAACCAAACCTGGGTTTAATCTCACAAGTATTTTGCCTTTCCCTGCGAGCTCTGCGGCTCTGCGACTCTGCGCGAGACAGTCTTTAGTTTTTCAGGTATCAGTGCAAAACATATCAAACAAAGAGGGCACCTTACGGTGCCCTCAGTATGTAGAATGTGAGATCTTTCTTGTTACTTTCTACCTGTTACTTGTTACTGCCCCTAATTCCCTGCTCCCTCCATGATGGCATTGAAGGTCGCGCTGGGACGCATGGCCTTTGACGTCCTTTCAGGATCGGGATGATAATAACCGCCGATGTCGTTGGGAGACCCCTGAACACCGATGAGTTCGTCCACGATCTTCGTCTCGTTATCCCCCAGCTCCTTTGCCAGCTTCGTAAAGCGTGCCTTGAGTTCCTTGTCCTCGGCCTGCTCGGCGATGGCCTGGGCCCAGTAAAGGGCCAAGTAGAAGTGGCTTCCGCGGTTATCGATCCCACCGAGCTTGCGGGTGGGATTTTTGTTGTTTTCCAGGAACGTGGCGTTGGCCTGATCAAGAGAAATGGCCAATTCCTTGGCTTTCTTATTGCCGGTAACATCGCCCAGGTGTCTCAGCGATTCCGCAAGGGCGAGGAATTCACCGAGGGAATCCCACCTGAGATAATTTTCCGCAAGAAATTGCTGGATATGCTTGGGCGCGGAACCGCCGGCCCCGGTCTCGAAGAGGCCGCCACCGTTCATAAGAGGCACAATAGAGAGCATCTTCGCGCTGGTGTTCAGTTCAATGATCGGGAAGAGATCGGTGTTGTAATCCCGAAGGATATTGCCTGTAACTGAAATGGTATCCTTCCCCGCTCTCATCCTCTCGATGGAGAATTTCGTCGCTTCAGCCACAGCCATGGTGTGGATCTCCAGGCCGTCCGTATCGTGATCCTTCAGATAAAGTTCGACCTTTTTTATGAGCTGGGCGTCGTGGGGCCTTTTCTTATCCAGCCAGAAGACCGCCGGAGCACCGCTTGCCCGCGCTCTTGTTACAGCCAGTTTTACCCAGTCCCGAATGGCCGCGTCCTTTACGGTGGGGGAGCGCCAGATATCCCCGTCTTCCACGCTGCTTTCGAGGATCGTACTGCCCGCAGCATCGACTACACGCATGGTGCCCTTTCCGGGGGACTGAAATGTCTTGTCGTGGGAACCGTATTCTTCCGCTTTTTGCGCCATGAGACCGACGTTGGGCACGGTTCCAATGGTCGTCGGATCATAAGCCCCGTGTTTTTTACAGTCCTTGATCACCACATCGTAAAGGCCCGCATAGCTCTGATCGGGGATGACCGCTTTCGCATCGTGAACCTTGCCGTCGGGTCCCCACATCTTTCCGCCATCGCGGATCATGGGGGGCATGGAGGCATCGATGATGATATCGCTGGGCACATGCAGGTTGGTGATCCCCTTGTCCGAGTCCACCATGGCTATGGCAGGACGTTTCTTGTAGACCTCCTGGATGTCCGTCTCGATCTCGGCCCTTTTGGCCTCGGGCAAATGCTGGATCTTCGCGTACAGATCGCCCAGACCGTTGTTGAAATCGACTCCCAGCTCCGCAATCGTATCGGCATGCTTTTCAATGACCTCCCGATAAAAGACCTTGACGCAGTGACCGAAGAGGATCGGGTCGGAGATCTTCATCATGGTGGCCTTCAGGTGGAGCGAGAAAAGCACATCTTTGGCTTTGGCATCTTCGATCTGTTCTTCATAAAATTTGACGAGGGCCTTCTTACTCATGAAGGTGGCATCGATAACCTCACCGGCCTGAAGCGGCAGGCTCTCCTTAAGAACCGTCACCTTTCCGCTCTCATCGACAAATTCGATCCTTGCCTGGGTTGTCTCGGCCATGGTTGTGGATTTTTCATTGGAAAAGAAGTCCCCGCTGCTCATGGTCGACACGTGTGTTTTCGAATCGGGTTTCCATTCACGCATCCTGTGGGGATATTTTTTCGCATACTGCTTTACCGCATCCGCAGCCCTCCGGTCGGAGTTTCCTTCCCGCAGGACAGGGTTCACCGCGCTTCCAAGGACCCTGGCGTATCGCTCTTTAATATCCCTCTCACTGTCGTTTTTCGGCTCTTCGGGGAAGTCCGGGATGTCGTATCCCTGCTTTTGGAGTTCCTTGATCGCCGCTACTACCTGGGGGATGGAGGCGCTGATGTTAGGCAGTTTTACAATGTTGGCCCCGGGCGTCAGGGAGATTTCACCGAGCGCTGACAGCTCATCGGGAATTTTCTGCTCTTCGGTCAGGTTGTCGGGAAAGTTAGCGATGATCCTCCCGGCAACAGAGATATCCCTCAGCTCAACCTCGATACCGGACGCTTGAGCAAATGTCCGGATGATAGGGAGAAGAGAGTAGGTTGCCAGCATCGGCCCCTCATCAGTTAAGGTCCAGCTGATCTTTGGTGTCTCTTTAGTCATGACTTTCCTCCTGAATATATATCAATGCGTTATTGGTAGTGGCTGCAAGCTACCCAGATGGCTAAAAAGGACGCCTCGTGGAGCGTCAGCCACCGTGTCTTCGACATGGCTGGCCTTCACTATCGGACGAGAGCCTGACCCAGGGATCAAACGGTTTTTCCAATTAATCGGGATCCTTTAGCGGTATACAATATACGGTATACATATATCTACCGATAGCAGTTCTGTCAATGATATTTCCAGAGGAAAGGCTGTGGTTCGTGAGTCGTGATTGTTAAAAACTGGAACCTGAGGCGCACCAGCGCCGAGCATTTGAGGTTTGATGTTGCTGGGCTCGTCCCCCTTACCGAAGGATGTTAAAGCATTGTTACCTTGAAGGCTAAATATTATGGTTTCTTTCCACCTATTAGCCAGACCGTGTAAAAAAAAGGATGACGCCTGTTATTATGAGCCACTCATCCCAGACATCCAATTGAAAGATATTGAACTCCCATTCGCCGTTGACCTTGCCAGGGAACCAGCAAAAAAGAGGTAAGCGCCGCCGATTAGCTGAACAATTAAGAGTAATCCCTTTATCCATCCAGGTATTTTCATAGGTTTTCTCAGAAATCCATACCCTCAGAAAGGCTTGAAACCGGGATTGCTTCGGCCCCGTCCATAGCCTCGCAATTACAATCTGACTGCCCTGCTGCCTTGCTCTTGATTTGCTACTGGATTCTGGATTATAATTTTTTCTGCGCCCTGCGCCCTTCGCCCTGCGCCCTAGGTGCCCGAAGACTTAAACCAGTTTTTGATCTCATTGATGAAGTCAAGGGCACCGCCTTCCTCCATACGATCATACCCCGTGTGCTCCCTACCGGTACGCTCTCGAAATGCCCTGATCTTCACCCCGTCCTCTTCATCCAACTCTTCCATCCTCATGCGTCCTCCCAGGACGGCAACCGCGATGGGTTCTGACGGCAGGAAACGGGTAAGTTTCTCCAGGTTCTTGTTTCCCCCCTCCCCCACTTTGGGGTTCCACATGGAATCGCCGCACACTACGAAGACGGCAAGAGGTTTTTCGGCAAGGAGCTTTTTATTCCTCTCCAGAAATACCTCCATATCCGGCAGAATCGAATAGGAGTATATCGGACTTCCCAGAACGATGAAATCCGCCCCGAAAACGGCCCCAGATGGGACCTCAGAGGCCCTCAGAGCCTCTGTATGGAGTTTTTGTGCCATAAGGGAGGCATACTCGGCGGTGGAACCGTATTTGCTCGCGAAAACGATAATTCCCTTCATCGTTTTCGCTCAGGTTCCAGGTTCCACGTTCCAGGTTCCATGTATTTCACAGACATCCTTTTCTCAGTGTCCCCGCGTCAGATAGCTTCTTTTATTTCTTCTCCCCGTTTCACCGTTTCGTTGCTAAGGAACAAGTTCTCCACCCCGATTCCCCAATACTCTGACACCACGCCTGTCACGCCACAGGCGTGTTCACTCCGATACTTATTTTGATCTTTCGCCCTTCGCCCTTCGCCCTGCGCCCTGGTTGGGAATCTGGATCCCCATATCTGCTAACTCTTTTTCTATGGCAGATTCCCAACCTTTATTAGCTGCAGGATTAGCCGGGCTCGGGTGCGTTATTCTCCCCACCTTCACATCCATCCCATCTAAAGCAGCGATTGAACGATCGTATGCAAACTTGCCGATCCCGATAACCCATTCAGGTGTCAGAAGTTCAACTGTTCGCTTAGTCGCTTCGTCGCATAGTCGAAACAATCGGGCCCTATCGTCGGCCTTCAATTTATCCGGTGTTATGTTCTTTCCGCCCTCGTCAAAAAAAGCCAGGGGACAGTAGTTAACGACAAAGAAATCCCTGAAGAATTCGTCCGCCGACCCAAAACGATCCTTCGCCCAACCCCAAAGTCGCGAACCGCTCACTTCGCTCCTGGTACAGCTGAAACCTTCCACTGGTCTTTTCGGGTGCAATTTTCCCGGCTGCTTTACAGGGCCTTCGATACCCATCCAATCCCGCACAATGCTCACATCTCCGAAGGGAACACCTGTTTGCAGCATTCCCCATGGGCCCGGGTTCATTCCAACAAGCACAACCCTCTTGGGTGATCGGCCATACTTATCGAAATATTCTGTCAACGGTGCACGGGCATA
>JALHUC010000521.1 GCA_022865845.1 bacterium
GTCCAGGAGGGCCACCAGTGCCCTACGCACTCCCATGTTGAGGGTAACGGCCATCGAAGTCCCTGTCAAGAATAAGACTTCGATGGCCCAGGAGTGGGAGAGAGGGGGAGTGGTGTATATATGTTCCTTCGGAACGTATCGGAGTATCGGGGTGTCGGTGTAATCACGCCCTTGGCGTGACAGGCTTGGTATCGGAGTTAAGATAGAACGCAGAACGCTGAACACAGGAGAAATCGTAAAACCCTTGACAAGGATCCAGGCAAGCACCCTATTTTTTCGCCCTTCGCCCTTCGCCCTTCGCCCTTCGCCCTTCGCCCTTCGCCCTTCGCCCTGATTTCCTCCTGGATTCTGACTCCTGGCTACTTCACTTTCAAAATTTCCTTCAGGAATTTTCCGGTGTAGCTCCCTTTCACTTTTGCCACTTCTTCTGGAGTCCCTGATGCGACCAGTTCCCCGCCGTCATCGCCTCCCTCCGGACCAAGGTCGATGATGTGATCGGCTGACTTGATCACCTCCATGTTGTGTTCAATGACGATGACAGTGTTGCCCTTTTCCACCAGGTTATTGAGAACACCCAACAGCTTGACCACGTCGTCGAAATGAAGTCCTGTCGTTGGTTCGTCGAGGATGTACAGCGTGCTGCCTGTGTCCCGCTTGGATAATTCCCGGGAAAGTTTCACACGCTGTGCTTCGCCCCCGGAGAGGGTTGTGGCGGCCTGACCCAGTTGAATATATCCCATACCCACTTCCTGGAGAGTGCGGAGTTTCCGGGCGATGGTGGGCACTTCAGCGAACAGTTCTGCGGTCTGGTTCACAGTCCTGGACAGCACTTCGGCGATATTGACCCCCTTGTAGGTGATCTCGAGAGTCTCACGGTTGAACCTCCTGCCTTCGCAGACTTCGCACCTTACGTGAATGTCGGGAAGGAAGTGCATTTCGATCTTTTTTACCCCATCGCCCTGACATACCTCACACCGGCCTCCTTTGACGTTGAAGCTGAACCGTCCCGGTTGGTAGCCCCTGATCCGGGATTCGGGTACCTCTGAAAAAAGCTCCCTGATGGGGGTGAACGCACCGGTATAGGTGGCCGGGTTGGAGCGGGGAGTGCGGCCGATGGGCGATTGGTCGATGTCGATGACCCTGTCTATGAACTGGGCCCCCTGAATGCCGTTGTGGGCTCCCGGTCGGGTAGCCGAGATGGACTTGCTCTTCGCCAGAGTCCTGTAGAGGGTTTCTATGACCAGGGAGGATTTCCCCGAACCGGACACGCCGGTGACACAGGTGAAAGTCCCCAGTGGAAAGGCCACGTCGATATCTTTCAGATTGTTCTGGGAAGCGCCCGTTATGATGAGGCAACCCAGCGCTCCGGCCTTACGCCGCGTCTTCGGTACCTCAATACATATCTTGCCTGACAGGTACTTTCCCGTGAGAGATTCATCCGATTCCATGATGGTCTTCGGGGTGCCCTGCGCCACGACTTTGCCGCCCCGCACACCGGCACCCGGTCCCATGTCTACGACGTAATCCGACGCTCTGATGGTGTCGGGGTCGTGTTCCACCACGATGACGGTGTTTCCCATATCCCTGAGCTGCAGGAGTGTTCTGAGGAGGCGTTTGTTGTCCCGGGGGTGAAGGCCGATACTCGGTTCGTCAAGGATGTAAAGTACTCCCATGAGGCTCGAACCGATCTGGGTGGCCAGTCGGATACGCTGTCCCTCCCCTCCGGAGAGGGTGCCGGACGTCCTGTTAAGGGCCAGATAGTCCAGCCCGACATCCCTCAGGAACCCCAGGCGCTCCTGGATCTCTTTCAGTATTCTCGATCCGATCTCCTGTTCCTTTTCCGTAAGGGAAAGCTCCCGGAAAAAGTTCAAAGCTTCCCCGATGGAAAGGGTGGTCACCTCGTGAATATTTCTTTCCCCCACCTTCACATGGAGACTTTCCGGGCGCAGGCGGGCTCCTTTGCAGGCCTCGCACGTCCTGTTGCTCATGAACGCCTCTATCTCCTCCCGGCTGTGTTCCGAACTGGTCTCAAGGTAGCGCCTCTTCAGGTTCGGTATGACACCCTCGAACGGCTTTCTGGTTTTCCACTGCTGGCTTGCGTCCTCGTACTGGAAGTTCACTGCCTGGGCTCCTGAACCGTAGAGGATCACCCGTTTGGCTATCTCCGGCAGATCCTTGAAAGGTGTATTGAGGTCAAACTTGTAATGGCTGGCAAGAGACTGGAGGAGCTGATGGTAGAACATGCTGCTGCGTTTGCGCCACGGAGCCAGGGCTCCCTCTCTGATGGATACGCCGGGGTCGGGGATGACCAGTTCCGGATCGATCTCGGTTGTAAAGCCGAGGCCGCCGCAGGCAGAACAGGCCCCTGTGGGGTTGTTAAAGGAGAAGAACCTCGGGGAGATCTCCGGGTAGCTTATCTGGCAGGTGGCGCACGCCAGCTTTTCTGAAAATATGTTCTCTTGCCCCCCACCTGTCAGGCTGATAAGGAGACCATCCCCTACCTTGAGGGCAAGCTCCACTGAATCTGCCAGGCGGTTGCGGACCTCCGGCTTGATAACGATCCGGTCAACGACGATCTCGATGTCGTGCTTCTTATTCCGATCGAGGTTGATCTCCTCATCCAGCCCCACTATATTCCCGTCGATACGGGCCCTGAGGAACCCCTGGCGCGCGAACTTCTCAAGCTCTTTGCGGTACTCTCCCTTCCGGCCCCGGACCACCGGTGCCAGGAGGGTGAGTCTGGTTCCAGAGTCCAGCTCCATAAGGGCGTCAATGACCTGCTGAGATGAACGTGCCTCGATGAGGCGGCCGCAGTTATAGCAGAAGGGAATGCCGATCCTGGCGAAAAGCAGCCGAAGATAGTCGTAGATCTCTGTGACGGTGCCCACGGTGGATCTCGGATTCCGGCTCACCGTTTTCTGCTCAATGGAGATGGCGGGGGACAGCCCCTCTATGGAATCCACATCAGGTTTGTCCATCTGCTCCAGGAACTGGCGGGCGTAGGCGGACAGGGATTCCACATACCTTCGCTGGCCTTCCGCATAGAGCGTGTCAAAAGCCAGGGAGGATTTCCCCGATCCCGAAACGCCGGTGATGACGGTGAGGGAGTCCCTGGGGATGTTAACGTTCACATTCTTGAGGTTGTGTTCTCTTGCGCCTTTTATGATGATGGTGTCGGTGGCCATGAGGTTCCTATTCAGAATTCATATTAGTGATCGGTAATCGGTAATCGGTAATCGGTAATCGGTAACCTCAAACCTCAAACCCGTTCGCACAATTGCGAACGGTAATCTGCAACCATATCACGCGGTGTCAAGGGCAGGTATAAAAAAGGGGTACAAAGACCTAGACCTGGTCCTGGACCTGGTGCCTGGTAAAATCTTTCTAGGACCATGACTTAGTCAAATCCTAAGACCTATACCGGGAGCAGGAACTGGACCTGAACGTGGATTTAGATTATGACTAGGATCAGGACTAAGACTAGGACTAGGA
>JALHUC010000057.1 GCA_022865845.1 bacterium
CTCTACACTCTACACTCTACACTCTACACTCTACACTCTACACTCTACACTCTACACTCTACACTCTACACTCTACACTCTACACTCTCTTCGATTGAGCCGGGCCAGGCCCTAGATCAATCGAAGAGCAGGTTCGCGTCAATGAAAAAGCCGTTGGCCTTGAGAAGTTTCAGGAGGCCGATCTGCCACCCGCCTTCCTCCTTGTAGGGGATATAACGTATTCCGAAGAGCCCCTCGGGGATGTCCTGGGGTCGGTCACCGCTGTGCAGGATCACGACCTTTCCCGGACCGAGGCTCCCCACCAGAAGACCGAGCTTAAATGCGCTCTCATTTTTGGGGTAAGGTTTTCCGATCACCGAGGTGAGACCGGAAAGGCCCCCCCTGGGTCCTGCGGATACCGACATGATGGTAAAGGCCGTGTTCTTCTGGCCGATGATCCCCTCCATCTCGGAGGAGCTATCCGCATCCAGAAGGGCAAGATCGATACCGATCTTCTCCAGCAGGGCCGCCACTGCCAAACTGATATCATCCCCTCCCTCCTGGAGCAGGAGTATCCGGCCTGGCTGGCTGGGGCTCCCTTTGGAGGCTGTTCTGACAGCTTCTGCGGTTTTGGGTGTCGGCTCGGGTGCCGGCTTGGCGGCCGGTAGTTCATCGAGTGCGTTGGGCTTGGCTCGGGGCACGGCCTTGGGTGGGGACGGCTTTGCCGGTGGGGTTTTCCCAACAGGTTCGACCTCCACGAGATCCTCTGGCGACAGGTCCTGGATGTGCTCTTCGGACAGATCGATGAGGCTGAGAATCGCCTCCAGGCGCTGAGCCGCTTTAGGCAGCCCCAGTTCATACTTGGACTGTTTTTCTGCCCGAGAGTCACCCCTTGAGATATTACCGGCGGCGATCTTGAACTCCTCGAACTCGCTGTACTCGGGTGACTCGCTTCCGAATACGTCGCGCACTCCCTGGACCACTCCGTCTTCAAGTGCCTGGATCTCGTCGCTATCGAGAGGAACGATCCTGGGATCGATACTTTTCAGCTCATTGAGAATTGCGATAAGCAGATCTTTACCCTGTTTCCCTGAGATCCCTGCCATAATATGCTCCCTGTCACTTAACGAGGTTTTGTGAGCTCAGTATACTATTTTAGCATAAGATGGTGCTATGCTGTTATTAGTACCCAGTACCCAGTACCCAGTACCCAGTACCCAGTACCCAGTACCCAGTGCCCAGTACCCGGAACCCGGAACCCGGAACCCCTGTCTTTACTTAACCGCCTGTCCCTTGAAGAAAGTGTAGCAGAACGTTCCTCCAGGTTCCGCGGTCCTGTGAAGATCTCTTATCCCCTGGTCGAAAGTCTTCTGGTCGATGAGCGTTTCATCTGCCAGCTTATGGCGTAACCCCTCCACCATTGCGGTGAAGGTGTTTCTGGTAAACCCTTCTACCAGTGCGGGCCGGCTGTCATCAGCGTATATTACTCTGGGGGTCACATAGGGGTCCGTAAAGCCTGCCTGGACCATCAGGGGGTAGAGGCTTCGGCCAATATTAGCGTTTCCTCCCGAGCGGGCCTGCAGGAGAATCTGGCATTCAATGGCTTTTCTTGCTGCCTTGCTGTCCGGATGAAAATATGCTGAACCGTGGTCACCTTCGATGACCGTCATGGTGCCCCCATCCTTAAGCACCCGTTTAAGCTCCAGGAGTGTTTTGACCGGATCGCTCATGTGCTCGAGGACGAAACAGACGAACACATGATCAAAGGAGTCGTCTTCAAATGAAAGGGTATTTATGTCCTGGAGTTGGAACTGAACATTCCCGATGCCCTTGGTCTCTGCAAGACCTTTAGCCTGGGCGAGGGTCTCTTCCGAAATATCCACCGCTACGAATCGAGCGCCGGGACTGTGTTTTGCCAGAACTACCGTCTGGGCACCCACACCACACCCGGCCTCAAGCACCTTGTGCCCAACGGGGTAGAGAGTGTCAAAGTGCAGCAGGTCTGTCAGTGCCGAGGCCTGGTTGTGCAGCCGTTGGCCCTCCTCGGGTGTGTATCCGTGCACATACCCTTCGCCCATATTTTTTCTCCAGAAGGTGAAGAACGAATATATTGGGTCCCGTCTCGTAAAGTGGCCCGAAGAGACTCTTGGCGCGGTTATCCCATTTAGCCTGCAGACGTCACAACGTCCAAACGCGAGCTATAATAGTCCAATAGGATGGGAATTAATACAGTTGGTACGAGTTGGTGTGGCCGCCGGTTCCGGGAGGTGTGATGTGCTGGAACTGGACCTTGACCGCGAGGAGCGGGATATTCTGGTGGATCTGCTGGAGACCAGACTGGCCGACCTGAGAATGGAGATCGGTCGTTCTGCACCTTTGCCTTACCGCGACATGTTGAGGAAAAAGAAGAAGGTTCTGGAGAAAACGGTGGCGTGCCTGAGGGGTGACAATACGCATCCCTGAGCTTGGATGTCGGCTCGAATCATCGGGAAGCACCACAAAGCAATATCATACAGGTGCGCGTTTTTTCTCTCTCAGTATACTGCCAAGTCCCCTGCGAGTGATGATCCTGGCACCGGCTGCTTTTGCCAGTTCAATTTCCGGATTCCTGATATCAAAGTGCTCAGCGTAGGATCCTTTTCGATGGATTCTCCGCGTGAGGCCGATCCTCCTGCCGAAGGACACAAGCTCCTCCCGTCCCTCTTCCCCTTTCAGGTCGGATAGGAGGTGAGCCCAGCCATCACCGTTGGGGTTCTCCATAAATACCGCCACCGACAACCTCCATCCCCTCACTCACAATCGTGCCCGCTCCTTTCCTCGTGGTCAAGGGGGGAAGAATAAGATCCGGGAGATATGTTGTCCATGGATCTTATTCCAGGGTCTTGTGTCTGGTGTCTAGTGTCTGGTATCTATATCGGGTGCCAGCAGGAACCATATTGCGCGGTGCGTTAATACTGGAGCCATGGGTGATTCACCCGAAACCCGAAACCCGAAACCCGAAACCGGAGCGAAGCGACTATGCCCCTCTACGAATTTAAGTGCAATAAATGTGAACATACCTTTGACAAGGTCCTGAGCATTAAGGAGATGGAAACCGTCAAGCTTAACTGTCCGCAATGTGAATCGGATGATATCAAAAAGCTCATGTCCTCCGGAGGCATCAAAATAGGGCTGGGAGGCTACAAGGGGAAAGTAAGGTAGCATTCAGTACCCAGTACCCAGTACCCAGTACCCAGTACCCAGGAGCCAGGAGCCAGGACATTGAATACTATTACGATATGACTTGGCCAAGATGTGTGATCATATTGGCTACACTTACTATGGCGGTATGCTTGGCAGGATCATCTTTTGCTGAGGTCATGCCGCCGGAGGAGGTGTCGGTCACAACCTCAGCCGATGTGTTGCCGCCGGAGGAGGGCCGGTACATCGGTCCCTGTATGGGGGATGAGGCGTTCGGGCGCACCTGGCTGGACCGGACTCACTCATACGTTACGGGAATGCTTTGCCAGCCCTCCGTCTGGTTCGACGGATTTTTCGGAAAAACTCGGGCGGGTGAAGAGTGGCCGGGAAGCCTCATTCGCTGGCAGGGGGCCTACCGCCTGGATGAGCAGACGGAAGAAACGGGCTATCGTTCGGAATTCAGCGCCAGCTTTCGACTTCCCAGGATGACCAGCAAGTTTAGGCTCGTCGTGGCGTCCGAGAGCGACAGCGACCCTACGGATGTCCATCCCGACGACAGCCCTATAGCAGCGCCCATCGGTAAAGGCGAATCGCCCAACAGCGGGGTGACAGCAGGCTGGAAATACTACCTTACAGATGCCAAAAGGGCCCGCATCAGTCTCGGAGGGGGCGTGAAGCTGGAAAATCCTTTAAAACCCTACCTACGCCTTCGGCTGCGTTACACTCAACCCCTGGGCAGTTCCACCCTCTTCAGGTTTACTCCCACCGTAACCTGGGTCAGCGAAGAGGGTCTTAATCGCTCGCTGCGGCTCGACCTGGATCATAGGCCCAGTGAAAAGATCCTCCTCAGAGCTTCCCAATCTTTTTCGCGCAAGGAACTGGACCCCGGAACCTCCTGGGGAACCACCCTGACCTTGTACGATCGCCTGACAACAAGTACAGTTTTGGCGTTGGAAACCGCTGCCACAGGACTCTCCTATCCGGAGAATCACGTGGAGCGCTACCGTTTGACCTCCCGGCTTCGGTCCAACTATTTCAGAAAGTGGCTGTTCCTGGAGTTTGAGCCGGAATATTATTGGCCTGTTGATGATTTGGGCGAATATCATCTGTTCCGAGCGATCACCTTTCGGCTTGAGATGCAGTTCTACAGCTGAGAGCATGTCTGTTCGCACCACTCATCGGTGCTGCACAACGGCGTAGCCTGCCGGTAATCCTTTGGTTATACTGTCTAAATCGATGTCGAGCTTCCAGAGGAGGTGGATGATGGAGAACCTGAAAGAAAAGGTTCACAGCAGGGGACCGAAAGAGCGCCGGGACGGACTAAAGCGTATCACGACAATCGGCTGGGGGTTGTTCTTCATCTGGCTCGGGTTCGTCCTGATGATCAATGCCGGGTCGGGGCTTATCCTTCTGGGAGTGGGCATTATCAGCCTTTGCATGCAGGTGGCGAGGAAGTACTCGGGGTTTGATTCAGACGGATTCTGGCTCGTCGTGGGAGTTCTTTTTGTGCTCGTGGGCCTCTGGGAGATGTTCGACATCAAGATGCCCTTTATGTCGGTGCTTCTTGTGATCATCGGCGGAGTTTTCCTTGTTTCGGCACTCAAAGGTAAAGGACGAGTTTGAAGTTTGGTGTTTGAGGTTTGAAGTTATACTAAAAGCCCAAACCCTGAAACTCCAACTGCTTTTGTCATCGCGAACCGTTACCCATGTGGCTTGTCGCGGAGAAGTTATGCCGCCTCGCCAAGGCGAAGCTGAAAGCGAAGACTGGAGGCATAACGAAGACGGAAGCGATCGCGGTTTTTATAAAAGCGATAAGTGCTGTCTCTCGCAGAGGCGCAGAGTTCGCAGAGGAAACCTTTGATCTTGGGAAAAGCACGATTACTATAAAAGCGATATTTTACCACAAGGGCAGTGAGGACACCCTTCGACTGGCTCAGGGCAGACTGAGATAACCTGAAGCTACAAACCACGGCTGCGGGTTCGACTTTACCGATCACAGATAACAGATAGCCAGCTCTGCAC
>JALHUC010000522.1 GCA_022865845.1 bacterium
CAGGTACAGGGCCCCCTTGTCCATGAGGTTGGTGGTGCCGGTGGTGAGGGTCACATGGCTAACCCCATCCAGCCTTTTTGCAGCTTCCGCGACCTCCGCAAGCTGAGCGGGGGTCTTGGTATGTATCGTCGCGCCGCTTTCCAGCGAGACCCCGATGGCACAGAAGCGACATCGTGTATCCATGTTGTTGTACCGTACGCACTCCTGAACCACCGTGGTGGCCAGGCAATCGGACCCGTGCAGCCTGGCTATCTTCCTGTACGAGATCCCTTCCTTCGTTTCCAGTTCGTAAAACCTTGGAGAGTTCACCCTCCTGGCGATATCCACCACCTTGCCGTTCTTCTTGATGACGGCCCGGTCGTTGTGGTTCTCCAGAACGTACTCAGAGTTCCTGACAAACTCTCCCAAAGTAGGGACCATCAGGGTGATGCCATCGGAAAAGACGATCGCGCTGTCATCAGTAGGCCCAGCGCCACCTTTTCTGGACATGCCTTTATCGCAAGTACGAATACCTCGTCTCTGCAATTCGACAATATCTCTCAGCCTTCCCTGCATCACCCTGACAGTCTCCTGTAGTTTAGGTCGATGATTACTGGTGACCTCTCTCTGGTTGATAACCTCGCGAAAAGTCTCTTCGAAACTTTTCGCGAGGCGGTCCCGCCGATGGCGGGACTGCTTGATGGACTTTTTGCTAGTCCATCAAGGCTAAACGCCGAACAGTCTCTCGGCATTTGCCCAGAATATATTGTTCCTCAGCTCTTCGGACATCTCAAGCCCATCGATCTTATAGTACTCGCCCCAGAAATCGCTCCACGGTTCGTCCGAGGAGAAGAGAACGCGGTCCTCACCTATCCCCTGCTTCTCGATCTCATCGCAAAGCCAGCGGGGACAGAAACCGACGGCCCAGGAGGTGTCGGTGTAGACCTTGTACCCCTCACGAACGAGGTTGAAGAACTCCGGGATGAATTTGATATGCCCTGAAACACCTCCGCCGGCGTGGACGACGTGGATTTTGAGCTCCTTGCCGAACTGCCGGACGAACTTGATGCAGTTGCTGACGTCGGATCCACCGCCGGGGCTGGTGTGAAGATGCAGCACGTGGTCGTGTTTCCTGGCCGCTGCCAGCACCGCGTCCCAACCTACCTTGGCGTCATCGTCCCACTCTTCCGGATCCCAGGTGCCACCAAGGAGACAGGTGGACTTGAGGACCTTGATCCCGGGTTCGCCAGCGTACTTCATCGCCTCTAACGTGGCATCCTTCATCTTGCCCATGGGGGAAAACCAGACCCCCCCGATGATCCTTCCGTCGGGGTTGGCGCACGCGTCGAGAACCACCGGGTTAAGCCCGAAGGGCTGGGTAGGATCCGGGATCCCGTAGTTGGACATCACCACTGCCCGGTCCACGCCCAGTTGGTCCATGAGGGCGATCTTGGCAGCACGATCCTTGTCGTCGAACACAGTAGGGCTGACAGGCTCCGGAATGCCGTAATAGGGGAACTTATCCATCTCCCCAATGTGGCAATGTGAGTCAAAAACCTTCCGGTCGACCTTTAGCCCGCTCTTGAAACGTCCCATAATAATGCCCCTCCTTTTGTTACAGATACTGAAGTGTTACCGCCGCAATAAAGTCGGCAACAGAGGGATTACAACGTCCACGTGGCCAGTATCAGGGCGCCAGCTCTCTGGTGCTCGATGGTGCAGTCCAGCACGTCCAGAGGGTCGCAGAGGGTGACGCCGTCCATTACGTCCTCTTCCCTGTGGCCGTAGAGGGCGGCGAGGGCGAACCGGCAGGCCAGGATCTTCCCGCCTTCGTTCATGATCACCTGGAGCTGTTTGTTGAAAGCCAGGTGTCCGGGGAAAGCCTCGTCGCCCACGTTGGGGTAACCGCGGGAGCTGGCGGCCATGAGGACGCCGGGCCCATACAGGAGAAGGGTGGTGTCGAAGCCCTTGCGCACAATTCTTGTGGTGGTGAGCAGGTTGATCAGGCCAACGGAGCCTTCGTAAGGTACCGTGTGCATCGTGATCAGGGCCTTGTCACCTGGCCGAGCCTTGTAATCCTCGAACAACTTGGGGCTCATGCTAACGATCGAGTCCCCAGCCTTCGGTTTCGCAATGTCGACTTTAGCCATGTCATCTCTCCTTTTTCGTCTGCGTTCCACTGGCACAAACCACCGTGAAACTCGGTTAGGTCAATCTATATAGTTTAGTGCAACGGGCATGCCATGTAACCGAATTTTTCAACCTGCTGTTTTTATATACTTTTTCAAAAAAAATGGCCACAGCCTCACAACGGTTTTTCATAAATAACGAAAAATCGTTTGACATACCACGATTTATCGCCTTTTATTTGGGTATGCAATCCTACACCGACAAGGACCTGCATGCCTTTCACCAACTCCTACTGGAGATGGCACGGCAGCTCTCCCTGGGCAATCTCCTCTCCCTCATCGTGGAGAGGCTCTCCGATTTCGAGGAGATCGCCATCGCCCGCCTCTGGCTTATCAGGCCGGCTGACATCTGTTCCTCCTGCCCCATGCAAGCTGAATGTACCGAACGGAGCAGTTGCCTTCACCTCATGGCCAGCGCCGGACGGTCCCTCTACCCCGCCATCGGTAACTGGTCAAACACCGACGGGCAGTTCAGGCGCTTCCCCATCGGCGGCAGGAAGGTCGGGAGGGTCGCGCAGTCGGGGAAACCCCTTGAGATCAACGATATCTGGGAACCCGCCGACGGGGTCGTTGACAAGGAGTGGGCCCAGAGGGAGAGGATAAGCAGTTTCGCTGGGCAGCCCCTCATCTATCGGGGTGAGACCCTCGGGGTCCTGGCCATCTTCTCGCGAAAAAGCATCAAAGAGGGAATCCCTCCCATGCTTCGGATGCTGGCGGACCATGCCGCCATATCCATTTGCAACGCCCGGGCCTTCGAGGAGATCACCCACCTGAAGAGCCAGTTCGAGGCAGAGAACATCTACCTGAAAGAGGAGTTTCACACCGCTCAGGCATTTGGGGACATCATCGGGCAGAGCCCGGCCCACAACAACGTGCTTCAGCAGATCGAGCTGGTGGCCCCTACCGATGCAAGCGTCCTTATTTTGGGCGAGACCGGCACCGGGAAAGAACTCATTGCCAGGCAGGTTCACCAGAAGAGCAACAGGAACATGAAGCCCATGGTCAAGGTGAACTGTGCCGCGGTGCCCACGGAACTGTGGAACAGCGAGTTTCTCGGCCACGTGAAGGGTGCCTTCACCGGTGCGGTGAAGGACCGGGTGGGCAGGCTAAGCGCCGCGGATGGCGGCACCATGCTCCTGGACGAGGTAGGGGAAACACCCCTCGGACACCAGAGCAAGCTCCTCCGAGTCCTGCAGGAGGGGGAGTTCGAGAAGGTTGGTGAGGAGAAAACCCAGAAGGTGGACATCCGGTTCATCTCCGCCACCAACAGGTCGCTGCACAGCGACCTGGAGTCGGGACGGTTCAGAAAGGACCTCTTTTACCGTCTCAACGTCTTCCCCATAGAGGTGGCGCCTCTCAGGGAGCGCAGGGAGGACATCCCCCTTCTGGCGGAATACTTTCTGGGCATTTCGGCCAGGAAGATGAATCGCAGCAAACTCACCCTAACCAGCGAACATTTAAGGGCACTGCAGGAGTACGACTGGCCAGGGAATATCAGGGAGATGCAGAACATCCTGGAACGCGCCATGATCAGGTCACGTTCGGGGAAAGTCCACCTGGACCTGAACGGACCCATCGAACCCACTATGCCTACGTCCAAAAAAACCGTGTTGAACCCGGACCAGACTGTCGAGGTGCTACCCGAAGCCAAGGTAAGGAAGATGATAAGGGAAAACACCATGGCGGCCCTTAGCAGTACCGACTGGAAGGTTTATGGTTCAGGCGGAGCCGCCGAACTTCTCGGGATTCAGCCCACCACCCTCATGAGCAGGATGAAAAAGATGGGGCTGGAAAAGCCCCGGTAGCACCCCTTTCCCCTGGACCGCCCCTCTTTCAGCATCGCCTTCACCATTAACCGATCACCGTTTTTCCCAGCATGAAGATACCTAAGAGTACCAGGAGGACGTTCAACACTTTCCTGTAGGCATCCGATTCGATCCTGTGGAACAGGTACGAACCCGCCAGCACGCCCGTAACAAGAGCTGGAAGGCCCGCGGCGAAGAGTACGAGGACCTCCCCGGTCATAAGACCGCCTACAGCTTGAACGGCGCCTGTTGCCAGGCTGGTAACCAGAAAAAAACCAACCAGGGTGGACTTTATGGGGAGTTTGCCCCACGGCTGCAGAGCCGTGTAGATGATGACCGGAGGCCCATTGGCGCTGATGCTCCCTCCCAGGACACCGGACAGGAAACCCACGGGCCACGCCCATCCGGCGGCGATCTCTCGCTCGGGGACCCCTTTCCACATGAGGTAGGCAGGGAAAAAGATCAGCACCAACCCGATAACCAGCTCCAGAAAACCGGTGGACATCGTCTTCAATATGTAGACGCCACAGAGGATCCCCGGAGCGGATGCCATGAGCAGAACACGAACCCTTTTCCACTCAAGATGTCTGTGAACTTGAAAGAGGAGGATCATATTGATACAGGCTCCCAGGAGGACAATCAGGGGGATCACCGTTTTGACTCCCGTGAGCATGGTCAGCAGGGGCAGCAGAACCAGGGTAGACCCGAACCCGGTAAAGCCCTGGGTGAACCCGGCGACGAAAATAATGAGATGGAAGTATATGTTATCAGTCATGGTCCTTTAACCGCGCACCAACAACAGGAAACAGTGTCCAGGGGCCAGGGTCTAAAATACAGTGTTTCCGGGCTGTTGTCTGGAAAAGACTAAAGACCAGTTAAAAGTGAACGGTGAATAGGAAAAACTGTCATCGCTCCCCTTTCACTCTTCACTCTTCACTCTTCACTCTTCACTCTTCACTCTTCACGATTTTAGCTTACTTGTTGCTGTTCTTTTTCAGAATAAGTCTTATAATTCACATTTTGCCGCCCATTAAATCAATCGTCTTCTGGAGAATTAACTGCCAAGATGACACTCCTTACCTTTTCCCGACCATCGGCAAAACGTTCCTGGAAAAAGACCCTGATTCGGGTAGCGGCCACAGCTTTCACCCTTTTTCTGTTTGCTTGCGCTCACGCTACAATGCCTGAGCCTGCTGAGCTTAAAATTCCCATACCCGCCACCTACACCCTTTACGAAGAAACGGCCCCGGTCCCGGACCGCTGGTGGGAGAGTTTCGGTTCGGATGAGATCAATAAACTTGTTGAAGACGCCATAACCTCCAGCCAGACCCTCAAGGCATCCCTCGCCCGTCTTCAGCAGTCGGAAGCCCTGGCCGTGCAAGCCGGCGCGGACAAACTGCCTGACCTGAACCTCAGGGCAGGAGCCTCAGAGACGACCCGGAGTACGGGCAGTCAGACCCTCCAGGACAGTTCGAGGAGCCTCACTCTGGTGAGCAACTGGGAGATAGATTTCTGGGGCCGGGTCAGAGCTGAACACAGAACCGCTCTCCTCGAAGTGGAAATCTCAAGGGAAGATCTTTATGCGGCAACCCTCACCCTTTCCGCCGAGACTACCCTGAATTGGCTGGAGATCATTGCCGTCCGCCGGCAGCTGGCCCTTTTCAGGGAGCAGCTCGAGACCAACCGGACGATCCTCGAGCTTATAGAGCTTCGTTATATGAAAGGCCTTGCCAATGTTCTGGACATCTATCAGCAGCGGCAGGTAGTAGCTGAGCTGGAAGCCAGCTTCCCGCAGCTGGAGGCACAACTTCAGACCCTGTACCACAGCATCGCTGTTCTCAGCGGCAAACCTCCCCGCACTGATATGGGAATTACCGCTGACAGCTTCCCGGAATTTGCTGCCCAGCCAGAGACAGGAGTACCGGCTGACCTGCTTTCCAAACGCCCCGATGTCAGAGCTGCGGGTCTGAACTTAAGGGCCGCCGAAAACCAGGTCGCCGCTGCCCGGGCCGGGAGATTACCCTCTGTAAGCCTATCGGGCATTGCAGGGTTCAGTGCAGACAGTCTGGGTGACCTCGTGGAGAACTGGCTCGCCACCCTTGCGGCTAACCTCACCATGCCAATTTTTAACGCGGGCTCCAGCAAGGCCGCTGTGACAAGGCAGGAGAGGATCGTCGAGGAACGCCTGGCCTCCTATGGGCAGACCGTTCTTGCCGCCATGGGTGAGGTTGAAGATGCCATGGTAAGGGAGAACAGCCAGACGAGCTATATCGAGGGCCTGCGCCACCAGCTGACTATCTCCCGTGACGGTTTTCGTGAAGCAGTTTCCCGGTACCGGAAAGGGCTGTCCGATTACCTGCCTGTTTTGAGCGCCCTGACCAGCACCCAGAGACTCGAGCGCAGCATCGTTCAGGCAGAGTTCGAACGGTTCAGCCAGAGGGTGAAACTGCATAGGGCGTTGGGTGGGACATGGATGTCTCAGGAATTTCAACAGAATTGAAATTCCTGAGACAGTGTCTAGGGTCTGAAATTTAAGTGCACTAGTGCACCGGTGCACATGTGCACTAAGCTAATTTTAAATATTGAATCTTGAATATTGAAGGAAGAGGTTAATATGACCAACCCCCACGGCCGTCCACCCATTTCCCGACGCGAAAAGTTCGCCCTTACCGTCGCCAGCCTTGTCATCCTGCTGGCATCAGGAGCGGTGGTTATATATATGATCAAAAACCGGCCCCAGCC
>JALHUC010000523.1 GCA_022865845.1 bacterium
AATAAATTTGTCCCCTTTACCTCTATTTTAGAACCCGGCAGAAATGGAGGTGTTGGCATCCTGATGAGTCCGGGCCGTAACGATCCTTGCCCGTGCGGCAGCGGGCTGAAGTTTAAAAAGTGCTGTCATAATATGGTATGATTGATTGATGTGAGGGGGTGGTGTCCTTTAGAGTGGATGAACACAGAGACAGACTCAATACCAGATCATTAGAGGAACGAAAGAAAGGGGAATATGACCATGGCAAAGGGGAAACCGAATATTTTGATTTTGTGGGGGGACGATATCGGCTGGTGGAACATCAGCTACAACAGCCGGGGCCAGATGGGCTACCGGACCCCCAACATCGACCGCGTGGGCAACGAAGGTGTCGCTTTTACCGATTACTACGCCCAGCAGAGCTGCACCGCCGGCCGCGCCGCCTTCATCACCGGGCAGAACCCGGCCCGCACGGGCCTGACCAAGGTGGGGATGCCCGGGGCCGACGTGGGGCTGCAGAAGGAAGACCCGACCATCGCTGAGCTTCTCAAGCCGTTGGGCTACGTCACCGGCCAGTTCGGTAAGAACCACCTCGGCGACAAGGATGAGTTCCTGCACACGATGCACGGCTTCGATGAGTTCTTCGGCAACCTGTACCACCTCAACGCCGAGGAAGAACCGGAACTTCCGGACTACCCCAAGGACCCTGCGTTCAAGGAGCGTTTCGGGCCCAGGGGCGTGATGCACTGCTGGGCTGACGGCAAGGGCGGTCAGAAGATCGAGAATACGGGCCCGCTGACCAAAAAGCGCATGGAGACCATCGATGACGAGGCCACCGAACACGCCCTTCGCTTCATCGACGAGGCCCACAAGGCGAAGAAGCCCTTCTTCCTCTGGTTCAACTCGACGGCCATGCACTTCAGGACTCACTGTCCCAAGAAACACGAGGGCAAGAGCGGGCAGGGTTTCTATAACGACATGATGGTCCACCACGACGAGCTCATTGGCAAGATGCTCAACAAGCTGGACAAGCTGGGCATCGCCGACGACACCATCGTCATGTACTCCACCGACAACGGCCCCCACTACAACAGCTGGCCGGATGCCGGCATCACCCCCTTCCGGGCCGAGAAGAATACCAACTGGGAGGGCGGCTGGCGCGTACCGGCTTTTGTCCGCTGGCCCGGCAAGATCGAAGCGGGCTCGGTGCTCAACGGTATCGTGAGCCACCAGGACTGGCTGCCGACTCTCCTGGCCGCCGCCGGTGAGCCGAAGATCAAGGAGAAGCTCCTCAAGGGCCACAAGATAGGGAACAGGACATACAAGGTCCACATCGACGGCCACAACATGGTGCCCTACCTGACCGGTGAGGTGAAGGAAAGCCCCCGGGAATTCTTCTTCTACTTCAGTGACGACGGTGATTGCATTGGCTTACGAATGGGAGACTGGAAGATGGTGCTTGCTGAGCAGCGCGCAACGAGGATGATGTGCTGGGCGGAACCCTTCGTGCCCTTGCGCCTGCCGAAGATGTTCAACCTGCGCCGCGACCCCTTCGAGCGGGCCGACGATAACTCCAACACCTACTGGGACTGGATCTTCGACCACGCATTCCTGATTTACCAGATGCAGGCTGTGGTGGGGTCGCAGATCGAGAACTTCGTAAAATACCCGCCGCGTCAGAAAGCAGCTGCATTCAACCTGGACGCAGTGATGAAAAATCTGGAAGACGTTGGTGGAGGCCGCAATCAGTAACAAGTAGCCTTTCAACAGTTTAAACCACGGGGCAGCATCCGGCAGATGAGCCGGACGCTGCCCCTCTTTGAATACCGGATCCCAGGGATTTTCGTGGCTCGATGCAGGGTGGACCTTCCTTGAGAGGTTCCGGTGGTACGACCAGGCGGTTTTCGACGCGTCGCGGAGCAGGGCTACCGTCAGAGGTAACGGAGAATAGACGATGACCGAAACGTTACCCGGTTGGCGTGAAGGTACAGCCAGAAAAGCCATCATCGACTTTGTAGCGCGCGTGTGCCGGGAAGATTCACAGGAGTTCGTCCAGCAGGCAGAACGCATCGCGGTGTTCGATAACGACGGCGCCCTCTGGAGCGAGCAGCCCTTCTATTTCCAGGGGCTGTTCCTCTTCGAGCGCCTGAGGGAACTGGCGGACCGGCACCCCGAGTGGAAGACGTCCCAGCCCTTTCAATCCGCCCTGGAGGGGGACTGGCAGACATTTAAGAGCTTCGGCAGCAAGGGTCTCCTGGACCTGGCCGTGGTGGTCCTCTCCGGCACGACCACGGACGAGTATGAATGTATCGTCCGGGATTGGCTGGCCACCGCAAGGCATCCTATGTCGGGCCGGCTTTATACCGAGATGGTCTTTCAGCCCATGCTCGAGCTGCTGGAGTACCTCCGGGGCAACGGATTTAAAACCTTCATCGTGTCGGGGGGCGGCATCGAGTTCGTTCGCGCCTTCAGCGAGAGGGTCTACGGGGTCCCTCCCGAGCAGGTTGTGGGGAGCAGCATCGTGACCCGCTACCAGGTGCGCGACGGCGAGCCTGTCCTGGAGCGGCTTCCCGAGCTTAACTTTATCGACGACGGGGAAGGCAAGCCCGTCGGGATCCACCAGCACATCGGACGTCGTCCCATCGCCGCTTTCGGTAACTCCGACGGCGATCTTCAGATGCTCGAGTGGACAACAGGGGGCGAGGGGGCGCGCTTCGGGCTTCTTCTCCACCACGACGACGCCGAACGCGAGTTCGCCTACGACCGCCACTCAGCCGCAGGCCGCCTGGACCGTGCCCTGACCGAGGCGCCCGGGCGCGGCTGGACGGTGGTCAGCATGAAGAACGACTGGAAGACAGTGTATCCCTAATAGACCAGCTTTTGGTAAGATTGGACCTACGAATTCCGGGGATAAGCGGAGGTAAAGGCGGCCAACGGCCGAGGAAGGTAAGACATGGAAGAGACGCTGACGCGAATTGTGGAAAACCTTATCGGACGGATTCACGGGCCTTTGACCTTCCGGCTCATCCTCCAGCCGCTCATGGCTACCATTTATGCTACCCTGGACGGGAGAAGGGACGCCAGGGAGGGGAAGCCGCCCTACTTCTGGGCCCTGTTCACCGACGCGGAGCATCGCCGGGATATGCTGAAAGAAGGGTGGAAATCGGTGAGCAAGGTCTTCATCCTCGCCATCCTCATCGACGGGATCTACCAGTTCATGGTGTTTCAATGGTTCTATCCCGGGGAGGCCCTGATCCTGGCACTCATCCTCGCCATCGTGCCGTACCTGCTGCTTCGGGGGCCCATTAACCGCATCTGGCGGGGTGTGGCCCGGGGCAGGTGATCTCCAGTTGAAAGCCCAGAACAAATTATCGAGGTGCACATGAATTCCGGTTTATTTGAAACCCTGCCCCTGGCTGTCATTTACGTTGGCGTGACGTTGATAATGTTGGGTTCCACCGAACTCGGTTATCAGTTCGGCGAACGGGTTCGAACGAATCAGGATAAGGACGCACCCACTTCTCTTGGTCCCATGGTGGGTGGACTTTTGGGTCTGCTGGCCTTTGTTCTTGCCTTTACATTCTCCATGGCCGCTTCCATGTACGATATCAGAAAACAGAATGTCCTTCTGGAGGCCAATGCGATCGGCACCGCATACATGCGGGCGGATCTGCTGGAAACGCAATCTGGGAATGAGGTAAAGGGTCTCCTGCGGGAATATGTGGACATTCGGTTACGGGCCGCGAGTGGTGAGGACCTGGAGGGCGCACTGCTGCGGTCTGTTGAGATCCAAAAGCTCTTGTGGGCCCAGGTATCGTCGGCAGCCGTTGCGGCCCCAAGCACGAATACTTCACTAATGGTTCAATCGACCAATGACTTGATCGATATGCACGAAAAACGGGTTACCGCGGCGCTGAGAAACCGGATCCCCGGCAGTATCTGGATCGCGCTGATGGCAATTTCCATTCTCACAATGGTTACCCTGGGTGCGCAGGCAGGACTCAGCGGCAGGCGAAGGCTGGTGGCTGTGATCCCCCTCTCACTGGCCTTTACGGTACTCGTTGCCCTTGTTGTGGATCTCGACCGGCCTCAAAAGGGGTTGATAAATGTTGGGCAGCAGGCGATGGTGAGTCTTCAGGACAGCATGGGTCCCGATACAAAATAGGGTGCGATGCTTCAGGCAGTACTATTCAGCCACAGGAAAGTCCCAAGGGAGCCTGTGGAAGGCTCCCCTTTCACAGAGTGCCTGTCACCGGTCACTTTACCTCACCTGTAAAGACCCAGTCGTTGTCGGCCTTGGCGGAATGGCACTTGATGCAGCCTCCCACCTTTCCTTGGTGATGTACTTCCAGAGGTTGACACCGTGCCGACATCGTTCATAATTACATAGGTGCAAAAAACGTGCGGAAGAATTGACACCTAATAGGGCTTTTGTTATATAAGTCCGTCCGATATTCCCCGGTCCCGCCTGTGGCGGGACAGTCGGATAGAGTCACGCCGCTGGCGTGATTAACCACTTTGTCGTTATCGGTTGAAACAGCAGTAAGGTAACACCAGTATTCCCCGGTCCCGCCTGTGGCGGGACAGTCGGCCAAGGGTCCCGCTTTAGCGGGATAGAGTCACGCCGCTGGCGTGATTAACCACCTTGTCGCAACCGGTTGAATATAGAAGTAAAGTCGGACCAGTATTCCCCGGTAGCTCAGTCGGTAGAGCGAGTGGCTGTTAACCACTTTGTCGATGGTTCGAGTCCGTCCCGGGGAGCCAAAAATCAAGCCCACCTAACGGTGGGCTTTCTTTTTGCATATCCCCCGATATCGAACCATCGACAAAGTTAGCCACTCGCTCTACCGATGTTATCGGGGAATAATTTATGCCTTTTTACGTCTACATCCTTCAAAGCCAATCCACCGGCCGATATTACTGCGGGCAGACCAAGGA
>JALHUC010000058.1 GCA_022865845.1 bacterium
CCAGGAGGTTGAGCCTGTCGGATATGTCCCGTCCCGCCTTTTTTTCGGTATCCAGGGCAGCTGCCGTTGCCAGAAGGCTGTAGCCGGCCATGCTCAGGTTGGTGATCCGGCGCAGGAGAAACTCCCTGGAGACGATTCCCTTGCCGTATTTCAGAACACCCATGTGCACCAGCTTTCTCACCTGGCTGCTCAGATCGGAGGCCATGGCCCCGGCTCTGCTCATGACAGGGTCGGAATAGCTCAGGTCGATCCCGGGACTGCTGTATGCGTGTTTGACCAGATACAGGAACTGGGATGCACGCCCCATACCCTTAAGACGCTTTCCCAGGTCCCTCACGAGGTGCAGAGCCGGATACATGGAGTGGATCTCGGAGGTTCCCTCGAACACAGTGGTTACCCGGAAGTCCCTCATGCGTTTTTCGTAGGGGTTTGTGGCGAGGTACCCGGATCCACCAGCCGTCTGGAGCGCTTCGTAAAGGGTGTCCCAGGCCCTGGTGGTCCCGTAAAGTTTAACGTGGGAGCTTTCCATGGCCAGGGACCCTGTGTGGTCTTCTTCCAGGAGGCTTGCCGTTGCCGCGGTCATGGAGGCAGAGGCCAGGGAGTGGGCGGCAGTCTGAACCATTTTTTCCTGGATCAGTTCGAACTCCCTGATAGGCACGCCGAACTGCCTTCGCGCCGTTGCTCTTTTAAACATGTCCTCCAGGGACTGCTCCATTGCCCCCGCGGATGCGGATCCCAGCCCCATGCGTCCATAGTTGAGGATAGTCATGGCGATCTTGAACCCGTCACCAGGCTGGCCCAGGAGGTTTTCTACCGGCACTTTGACATCGGTAAATGAGATGGCGGTCGTGGAGCTTATCTTCAGCCCCATCTTGGGGATCTCTTTACCTGCCTCAACACCATCCCAGCCTGTTTCCACTATGAAAGCCCCCATAAACCCCGGTTTATCAGGATCCATCTGCGCGAAGGCGGTGAGGCCTCCCGCGAACCCTCCGTTGGTTATGTAGGTCTTCTGACCGTTCAGTATGTAGTGGGTGCCGTCAGCAGACAAGGTAGCAATAGTCTGTATGTGCTGGGCATCAGAGCCGGTGCCGGGCTCGGTGAGGGCGTAGGCGAAGATCATCTCACCTGTGGCAGCCAGTGTTAGATATTTCCTTTTCTGCTTCTCGTTTCCGAAAAGGATGATGCCCTTAAGGCCGATGGAAAGATGAGCGGTGGGTGTGAGGGCAAGGGCCATGTCGGTGCGGGCCATTGCCCTGAGGACGCTCAGGTACCCGGCAAGACCAAGGCCCACGCCGCCGTACTCTTTTGAGATGTTAAGTCCGAAAATGCCGAGCTCTTTCAGATCATTCATGAGCTCTTCAGGGATAGAGCCTTCCTTTTCCAACTTTGCAGGGGGGTAGTTTTTGATGATCTCCCTGTATCGGCGGATTATATCTTCTGCTCCCGGGTCTGGTTCTGGAAAGGAAAGGCCCTGAAACAGGGCTTTGTCGAATCTGTCCAGATACAGCTTTTCAAGAAAGCCCATTGGTGGTTCTGGTTTGGCTGCGTTGCTGCCTTCGGTCGTCCTGGACATGGCCGGTCTCCCTGGTCAGGTGGAAAATGCCTTCCCGATGAACTGGTTCATTCCTGAATACTTTGCTCTGTATTTAACCACAAATGAGGGTTGAATGTCACAAAAGGGTCAAGATTCAGTGCTGATTTGGTATGGGAAAAAGTGAAAGAAAGACCTGGATCTGGACCTAGACCTAGACCTTGTAAACTCATCCCAGGACCAGGACCAGGACCAGGACCAGGACCAGGACTAGGACTGATCTCTGCTTTCCAGATATTCCCTGCACTTGCCTATATTTATATCGTGGGCGTACCGGATCTCGGTAAGAGGCAGGACGATCTC
>JALHUC010000524.1 GCA_022865845.1 bacterium
AATTGAGGATTGAGAATTACAATCAGACAAAGATCAACCTGGGCGACTAAATACGGAATTCGAGATCCGGAATACGGAATTAGATTTCCAGTCACGAGTCTCGAATCACGGCCCTTTTTCTTGACAGTTTTGTTCCGACCTATTAGTGTCTACAGATTAATTTCCTGCCTGGCCCGATCTCAAAAACCGACCCCGCCGCGTGCGGGGTTTTCGAAATCTGCAGGTGATGACTTCGTAAAAAGTCATCAACGCGCCCCGATGGGGCGCCCGGATCGATGACCGATAGTAATGTCATCGATCCGTGAGGAAACCCAAAACCACGCTTTTGGGTTTCCGTAGAGCGAAAGTCCCACAAGGACTTTCGCGACCCAATGAAAGATAGTCCAAGGAGGCGTTAAATGCAGTCGGATAATATTATTTTCGGTCTGACCTTCGACGATGTTCTTCTCCTCCCCGCCCGCTCCGACGTCCTTCCCTCCGAGGTAAACATTGAAGCGATCCTGACGAGGAATATCACCCTTGGTATCCCGCTGATCTCAGCAGCCATGGACACGGTTACGGAATCACACACAGCGATCTCCATGGCCCAGGAGGGTGGCATAGGGATCCTCCACAAGAACATGTCTCCCGAGCGACAGGCCGTCGAAGTGGACAAGGTCAAAAAATCAGAGAGCGGCATGATCGTCGATCCCATCACCATGGACCCGGACCGGACCGTGAACGAAGCGCTGGAGCTCATGGCAAAGTACCGGATATCCGGCGTACCTATTACGGAAGGCGGGAAGAAGGAGGGAAAGCTTGTTGGTATTCTCACTAACAGGGACCTTCGCTTCGAGACCAAGCTTCAGCGCCCGATCCGCGAGGTCATGACCAGCAAGAACCTGGTTACGGTGCGTCCCGGCATCTCCCTTGAAGACGCCAAATCCAGGCTTCATGAGCACCGCATTGAAAAACTTCTCGTGGTGGACGAAAACTACAACCTGGCTGGCCTCATCACGATCAAGGATATTGAAAAGTCTCGCAAGTATCCGAGCGCCTGCAAAGATCCGATGGGGCGTCTCCGCGTGGGAGCAGCCATCGGAGTGGGGGACGACCTTCAGGTTCGGGCTCCAGCTCTTATCGAGGTTGGTGTCGATGTCCTTGCCGTCGATACTGCCCACGGCTACCATACAGCTGTCCTCGAGGGTGTGCGGGAGCTTAAAAGGGCTTTTCCTGAAATGGAGATCATCGCCGGGAACGTTGCTACAGGGGCTGCCGCCAAGGAACTTGTGGACGCGGGTGCCGACGCTATAAAGGTCGGCGTAGGACCTGGTTCCATTTGCACCACCCGGATAATATCGGGAGTGGGTGTTCCGCAATTCTCAGCGATCCAGAACTGCTCCATGGCTTTAAAAGGCTCGGGTGTGCCGGTCATAGCGGACGGCGGGATCAAGTTCTCGGGAGACATTGTCAAGGCCATTGCGGCAGGTGCTAATTCGGTAATGATAGGTGGGCTTTTTGCCGGTACCGATGAGAGTCCGGGAGAACTGGTCCTGTATCAGGGTCGCTCCTATAAGGTATACAGGGGTATGGGATCCCTTGAAGCCATGAAAGAGGGCAGCAAGGACAGATATTTCCAGGGCGATGTAGAGACCGAAGGCAAGCTGGTACCGGAAGGAATTGAGGGACGCGTACCGTACCGTGGACCTATATCTGCCACAGTGTACCAGATGGTGGGTGGTCTAAGGTCGGGGATGGGGTACACCGGGTGCAAGGACCTGGCGGAACTCCGGACCAATGTTAAATTCGTACGCATCTCTGCCGCAGGCCTCAAGGAGAGCCATGTCCACGATGTGATCATTACCAAGGAAGCGCCGAATTATCGACTTGACTGAGAGCGATTCCAAATTTCAAATTTCAAATTCCAAACAGAAGGCTCCGTGAGATATACACAGTCTAAATAGAAATGATTTTCTTTGTAATCTGGAATGTGGAATCTGGAATAACGCGAGGAATACATGACGAGCGTTGACATTCACGACGAAAAGATCCTCATACTGGACTTCGGGAGCCAGTACACTCAGCTCATCGCTCGCCGCGTTCGGGAGCTCAAGGTTTATTGCGAGATCCACCCCTGCACGGAACCGCTGGAAAAGATAAGGGAATTTTCACCGAGAGGCATCATCCTTTCCGGCGGACCGGCTAGTGTAACCGATGAGGGGGCGCCCCTGGTGCCAAGGGAACTGTTCGATATGGATGTTCCTTTTCTGGGCATTTGTTACGGTATGCAGCTTTTTACGCACCTGATGGGTGGTAAGGTCGGCAAGGCTGAGCGGCGGGAATACGGCCACGCTATGCTCCAGATCGACGATAACTCCGATCTGTTCAACGGTTTTGAAAAGGGCAAGGAGAACCTGAACAAGGTCTGGATGAGCCACGGCGACAGGATCGAGTCGGCCCCGCCCGGTTTTTCCTCTATCGCACACACAGAGAAC
>JALHUC010000525.1 GCA_022865845.1 bacterium
AAAGGTCAAAACACGTGGCAGGAAGGACAAGCCGTGAAAAAATGCAAAGAATGCCATGACCCTGTCGCTAAAAAAGGTAAGGTCATGAAGTTACAGAACGCCTTCCACAAGAACTGTAAAACCTGCCATATAGAAGTCACCAAAGGAGGCAAAAAAGCACCCAATAAAATATGTAAAGAATGTCACCAGAAGAAATCCTGAATCATCCGATCAATAAATTTAAAAAAAGCCGCTCTCTTAAAAGAGAGCGGCTTTTTAGCTATCGGCCGGTATTCCGGCCATTAAATTTTTACGCTTTCATCGCTGCCAACACCCTCTCAGGGGTCAGCGGTATTCTCCTGACCCGGGCGCCCGTCGCGTTGAAGACCGCATTGGCAATGGCAGGGGCCACAGGGGTCACACCCGGCTCACCGATGCCGCCGATGGGTTCGTTGCTTTCCACGATATAAACGTTGATCTCAGGGGTCTCACTGATCCGCAGGATGTTGTAATCATCAAAATTCGCCGACTTTACGCCGCCATTTTCGAACTCGACTTCTTCCTTCAAAGTCGTACTTAAGGCTAAAGTGACGGCCCCCTCGATCTGTGCCGCTATCTGGTCCGGATTGACTGCGGGACCGCAGTCCACTGCACAATCGACTCTGTGGACCCTTACGGTACCGTCTTTTCCCACGGAAACCTCGGCGACCTGCGCAATATAAGTTCCAAAACAATGATGCTGGGCAATGCCGATCCCCCGGCCCTTAGGCATGGATTTACCCCAGTTGGAATTCAGGGCGACACTTTCGAGGACCCGTTGGGCCCGCATATTGTCTTTCAGGCTTTCCAACCGAAAGGTGAAGGGATCCTTCCCCGCCTTATGGGCCAATTCGTCCATGAAACATTCGGTGGCAAAGGCATTGACCGCGTTCTGAACGGATCGCCAGGGGCGTACGGGAACGGGTAGATCAGACAGGACCAGATTCACGGAAAAATTAGGGATCTCATAGGTCATTCTACTAAAGATCGGAGGCCCTGGCCGTTTATCCCACAGACCCCAGAGGCAGTACCAGTCAAGCCCATCTTTTGGAGGAGCACCGGCGTATTTCGAGAGGGAAAAACTGGAGAGCTTGTGGTCCCATGTGATCAGTCGGCCCTGGTTGTCCAGACCGGCCTGGATCCTGTGAGCCATGGCGGAACGAAAAAAATCATGTTGGATATCCTCTTCCCTGGTCCAGACGGCTTTTACGGGCTTTCCGAGGGCTTTGGAGGAAATGAGCGCATCGATGACAAAATCCGGCATGGCCCTTCTCCCGAGGCCGCACCCGAGGTAAGTGGTATGTACATTCACCTTATCCATGGGCAACCCCGTAATCTTGGAGGCGACACCATGGGTCAATGTCTGCCCCTGGGTGGGGCCGTAAACGTCACACCCGTCTTTGCGCACATCCGCCGTAAAATTCATAGGCTCCATGGTGGCATGGGCCACACAGGGGATGTAATAGGTGGCCTCATATTTGCTGTAGGCCTGGCTCAAGGACTGTTTGACATCCCCCCTTGTGACGGCGTTTGCGCCGGGCTTATCCAGATCTGCAATAAGTCTCTTTTCAATAGACGCAGTGTTCATATCGGGATGAGAACCCGGTCCCCATTTCACCTTGAGGGCATCCCTTCCTTTGACGGCCGCCTCGAAGGTTTTCGCGCATACGGCGATCCCGTTAGGGGTGGGCAAGACCTTTGCCACATCCTTGACAGCCATTGCCGCCGCGGCATCAAAGGACTGGTGCTTTGCACCGTATGCGGGCGGACGAGCCAGAACGGCATAATGAAGATCCGGTAGTTCCACATCATAGCCGAATACGGCCTTGCCGCTGACTTTTTCCGGGATGTCCAGACGTGGCATGTATTTCCCCATGTATCGAAACTCGCTCTCTTTCTTCAGGACCGGATCCTCGGGGATTTCGAGCTTTGCGGCATCCAGGCATAATTGGCCGTAGGTGAACTTGCTCCCGTTCTTCAAATTGACGACCGTTCCTTTGATGGCCTTGCACTGTGAGGCCGGGACGTTCCACTTCTTGGCCGCGGCTTCCACCAGCATGGTCCGGCCGGCGGCCCCCATTTTACGCAGGGGGGCATACCAGCCCCTCGTGGCGGCGCTCGCAACGGTGATCTGAGTGCCGCCCATGATCGGATTTCCAAAGGCCTTCGCAGCAGGGGCATGCTTGACTTCCATCTGATCCCAGTCCGCCTCGAGTTCATCGGCCAGAATCATGGTATGGCCCGTCATGGAACCCTGGCCCATCTCGGAGTTGGGGAACAGGAACTTGACCTTATTATCGGGCGTAACTTCAAACAATGGAGAGGGCTTTAAGGAGGCCCCTTCGGTTCCGGAGGCATTAACAAGCCGGGTACCAAAAGGCGTTACATAAGCTACGATGGTCAGGCCGGTTGCCGCCAATGAGCTTTTCAAAAATTTTCGGCGTGAAATTTTTTTATTCATCATGTCTTTCCCTCCTTTTCCATTATTTTTACGGCGGCTGCGACCCCTTTCTTAACACGGTGATACGTTCCGCAACGGCAGATAAAATCATCCAGGCCGGCAATCACTTTTTCAGGGTTCGGGTTTTCCGACAAAAGAGCGGCCGTCTGCATAATCATTCCCGGCTGGCAATAACCGCACTGGACCACCTGTTCCTCGATCCAGGCCTGTTTGACCGGATGGGTTTCAGGCAAGCCCTCGATCGTTGTGATCTTTTTCCCCTGGGCGTCCCCGACGGCAATCC
>JALHUC010000526.1 GCA_022865845.1 bacterium
CTGTAATACAGATCCTCCCTGAACTTGCGCTCGCTTATCAGTTCACGGAGATCCTGGTTCGTTGCGGAAATGATCTGGGCATTGACCCTGATGGACTGGCTGCCGCCAACTCGTGTGAATTCGCGCTCCTGAAGAACCCTGAGAAGTTTAGCCTGGAGGTCCTGTCTGAGTGTTGAGATCTCATCCAGAAACATGATGCCGTCCTTGGCCAGTTCGAACTTGCCTATCCTTCTCTCATGGGCTCCCGTGAACGATCCTCTCTCGTGCCCGAAAAATTCGCTCTCCAGCAATTCTTGAGGAATAGCGGCACAGTTCACAGACACAAAGGAACCGCTGCTTCTCTGTCCTTTGGAGTGTATGATCCGTGCTATCAGCTCCTTTCCGGTGCCGCTCTCGCCCGTTATGAGAACGTTGGAATCCGTTTTGCAGATCTGCTGAACGATACGAAAGACTTCCTGCATACCTCTGGAGTTACCGATGACATTGCTAAAACCACTCAGTTTGACCACTTCAGACCTGAGGTAATTAACCTCCCTCTGGAGTCGTCTTTTCTCCAGCGCTTTCTCCACAACTTTGAGCAATTCCGTTGAATCGAAGGGTTTCGCTATGTAATCAAAAGCTCCGTTTTTTATCGACTGCACACCCAGGCGCGCACTGTCCGAAGCGGACAGCATGATCACTTCGGGAGGATCCGCTAACTTCATAATCGAGTCCAGGGTTGCCATTCCGCCCATCCCAGGCATCATCACATCCAGGACAATCAGATCCACCTCACTTTCTCCCAGTGACTTCATGGCCATTTCACCGTTTTCAGCCTGAAGAACAACAAAGAGGTCCTCCAGGAGGGTCTCAAGGGATTCCCGCACCGGCGCTTCATCATCAACAACAAGAACTGTCTGGTTCAGAACCATTTTATCGGTATCCATGATGCCGTCGTCTCCTGTCGTATGTTGTCGTTAAAGTTAAACCCATGAGGAACTGCAATATCCTTGCCCTTATTCACTTAAGGGGAAGAAAGTATTCTTTCTTTGGTTAATTTTCAGGGATCTCCAGCTTTATGCCCTCTGCAGCAATTAACCCGGCTGCCAGATCACGAAACTTGCCTTTTCCGATAGCCCGTTGTCACCCAGAGCCGTTTCCTGCCCGGCACAGTCTGCACACTATCGTGTGCACTTGTTTCTATCCATGTACACTTTTCAAGGATCATGTGCAACCCCTCCCATGGAACCTACTGAAAACAAAGAGCATTTTACGACCCTCAGCTTGGTACACATATTGAATGAGAAACATGCCACCATTTGATCCAATGAGAAGGTTCACAAGTCCAGGAGGCGATGGGGTTCTAAAGATGAAGAACAGTAACGAAAAAAAGACTTTGCTCATTGTGGATGACGTTGAACTCTTCATTCAGCTCCAGATATCCCACCTCGGACACAGTCGCTACAATATCCACACCGCCCGCAGCGGATCCGACGGATTGCAAATAGCTCGCTTCCTGAAACCTGATCTCATCCTCATGGATCTGTTCATGCCGGACATGGACGGGGACCAGGTCTGCCGAATCCTGAAAGGGGATCCCGAAACAGCCTCCATCCCGGTGGTCCTGGTCAGCTCAGGCACGAGAGGCAGGTCAAGGGATGCATCTGTTTCGTCCAATTGCGATGGGCTTATTTTCAAACCTGTAAGAAGAGACCTGCTGCTTTCGGTGGTGGAAAACCTTCTCGGCACCAACCTCAGGGTTTGCGACAGGATCCGGGTGTCGATCGCGGGAACAGCGATCCTGGATGAAAGGGATTACCCCATCACCGTTCACACTCTCAGCAGTAACGGAGTTTTCGTAGAGATTGAACAGCAACTTATCAGGGGAGACCTGATAGAGCTTTCGTTTCCTTTGCCGGGCGAGAAAAAGAAGATCCACATCCGTACAGCAGCCGTGGTCTGGTGTGGTTCACTGGAAACGGGCGGCCCTTCCGGAGCCGGAATCTACTTCCTGACTATCGACCAGGCAATGAGGAAGCGGATAAGCAATTTTGTTGAAACCCGGACAGGAGTCAGCCCTGCTCCTTTTGATAAAAATACTTCTTTGGGAAACAGCTCATGGTAGGGGTAGTTCAATCCAAAATTTCAAATTTCAGATTCCAAACTGTCATTCTGGATTCCGAATAATCACACTTCCGCGTGATTAAAAGGACCCGGAATGACGTCAATGGAAGTTCTTACTTAGACATTTAGATACATAGAAACCAAATTACAGGTTTCACCCTGGCTCCCCTGTCCACCGCAGGTGTTGCGAATGTGGATGGTTCCTGATTTCGGATTTCTGGAATTTGGAATTTGGAATTTGGAATTTGGAATTTGGAATTTGGAATTTGGAATTTGGAATTTGGAATTTTAAACTTTCTTTTTCAGGATATCGTAGTAGGCCATGATATTTTCCACATAGCGGACCGGCTCGGTCCCTTTCGCATACCCGTACCGTGTCTCATGGTAAAATTCGGGCATCTGCAGAAAAGGCAGCGCCTCCACAAGGGATGACCAGGAGTCAGCGGGGCGGCCATGCTCCTTTACTATCTCCTGCGCATCCCTGACGTGTCCATAACCGATGTTGTAGCTTGCCAGAGAAAATAGCAGCCTGTCCTTTTCGTTCTCAATATCGTCAAACCGCTCATAGAGGCTGGCCAGATATCCCACACCTGCGTCGATGCTCTGCTCCGGGTCCATCCGGTTGACGATACCCATCTCAGCAGCTGTCCTCTGTGTCACCTGCATTAGTCCCCGGACTCCGGTGTAGCTTCTGGCGCGCGGGTTGAAATGTGACTCCTGGTAGATCATGGCAGCTATGAGGCGCCAGTCGAACCCGTGTTTATCCGCAGCCTCTCTTATCATCTTCCGGTATCGGGGCAGGTCCGTTTCCACCTTCCGGTGAAACGCCTTGAGATCGAATCTGTTCAGACTATTCTCATCCTCATGGTATAGACTGTAGATCTCGTTCAAGGTCCCGTCAGTTCTGATCCGGGTGAAAAATTCGTTCATGACCTCCAGTAATTCCCCGTTACCTTTGCGTACAGCCCACGCCAGGAACTGCGGTTCAGACAGGGGAAAAGCGATCCTTATGTCCGGATGATACATCCTGTTGAGAAGAGCAATATTGGAATCGGCCACGGTTATTTCGATCTCTGAATCCGCCACCCGCCTGATCAACTCATCGGTGGGTACATCCGGAACCAGAACCAGTTCCATGACCACACCTTCCCCGAGAAGCTCCGCCAGTCGCTCCTGGTAGGAGGTCCCTGCCCTGACGTGGACCGTCTTTCCGTTAAGGTCGTCTACACTCTTAATATCGTAATTATCGTGGTGCACGATCACTTCCTGCTGGACGGTGAGGTAAGGATCGGAAAAATCGACCCGCCTCTCCCGGGAAGGAACAACCGTTACTCCCGCCGCGATGAAATCACCTTCACCGTGATCAAGCATGTCAAACATTTCCAGCCACCCTGGGGTGACCACTTCAAGATCGACATTCAAGTACCTTGCGAACTCGGCAGCGAGGTCATATTCGAACCCGGCAGGTTGTTCCCGGTAAAGATAGTACGTACTGCCGCTGTTCTGGGTGATGACGATGATACTGCCACGCTCGCGAATGCGCTCAAGTGAATCAGGTTTGGAAACAAGAATATTATCGCAGGAAAAAGACAGACAAATAATGAGGAAGAGGAACAATGGGGAAAAAAGGACAGACTTTGTAAGACCCCTTTCCATTCGTGACTATAACATGGTTGACTGTCCCTTCGCGATGGGGTCCTGAGACCCGAAATCCGCAATTGGTTTTGGCGGATTTCGGGTATGGGACATCATCCCACGGCTTGCCGATGGCGCTGGCAGATCCA
>JALHUC010000527.1 GCA_022865845.1 bacterium
GCGGTTACCAGGATCCGGTCGTAGGGAGCGTACTCGTCCCAGCCCAGGGTGCCATCGGAAAGCTTCACAAGGATGTTGTTGTATCCGAGGCTGTCCATGACCTTGCGTGCCCGCCCGGTAAGTGAGGGGATCCGCTCAATAGAGTACACGCGGGCCGCAAGCTCGGCGAGGATAGCTGTCTGATACCCCGACCCGGTGCCTATCTCCAGCACCGTCTCACTGCCGGTGAGCTTGAGGGCCTCAGTCATGAGTGCGACAATATAAGGTTGGGATATGGTTTGCCCTTCTCCAATGGAAAGAGGATGGTCCTCGTAAGCGCTCATGCGGTGAGCATCGCCTACGAACAGATGCCTGGGCACCTTCAACAGGGCGTTCAGAACCCTCTGGTCCTTGATACCCCGCGGGCAGATATCTTTTTCCACCATTCTTTCACGAGCCCAGGCCTGCCGGTCAGAGTTATTTTTCAATATTGTCTCCAGGTTTGAAATTATCCGGATGAAAGTTCTTAAGGCTCTCAAGTTCCCTGAAGTTGGTCATGTCTGCGTGAAGGGGCGTTATGCTGATATATCCCCCACTAACCGCTCCAACATCGGTCTCGATGCTTCCAACGTAGGGGAGCCGTTCACCGGCGATCCAGAAATAGGACCTTCCTCTCGGGTCCTCCTTCCGAATTACGCTTTCAGAGAAGCGGTTTAACCCCTGGCACGTAAAGAGGTACTTGCCAAGATCCTGCCCTGGATTATCCGGAACGTTGATATTGAAGATCGTATCCTCCGGTAGGCCGTTTTCAATTATCCACCGTGCCGTTCTCTCGGCAAATGCGGCAGCCGGTCGGTAATCGGCGAAACGGTCATCCGCGAGGGATACGGCAAAGGAGGGAATTCCCATGAGGTTTCCTTCCAGGGCGGCCCATACGGTTCCGGAGTAAGTAACATCCTGTCCCATATTTCCTCCCCTGTTGATCCCGGAAACCAGAAGATCGGGTTTCCTGCCTTCAAGTATGACGTTCACCGCCAGGTGAACACAGTCTGTAGGGGTTCCGTCTATTGCGTATCGGTCCTTATCCAGTTCATCAATACGAAGCGGCTGATTAAGGGTCAGGGAATGGCTTGCCGCACTCCTCTCCCTGTCCGGAGCCGCCACGACAACCTTTCCCACCGACCTGAGAGCTTCGGTTAAAGCCAGGATCCCGGGTGCGTACACCCCATCATCGTTGGTGACTAGAATGACCATTGACTTTGCCCTTAGCGTCCCTTGAAAACTACTGAAATAGAAAATTTTTCTGGCAACAGGAACCTTTTGTTCTAAACGGCTCAACAGTGGAGAATAACCTTTTGAGTAAGGGTTTTCAAGGAATGACAACGGTGAAATGTGAACAGTGAACCGTGAAAGGAAACCCAGTTGGCACAAAGTTTGAAAAGAATTCTAATATGGAGAATAGAAAATCCATAGTAAGCGGTGCCATTTCTGACCACAGAAATCTGAATGTCCGGGTTGCTGCGGTGGATCTGGCAACCGAGGTTTATAATCTCACGACCGAATTACCAGTCGAAGAAAAATACGGTTTATGTTCACAAATGAGGAGAGCCGCTGTTTCCATTGACAGTAATATTGCTGAAGGAGCGGCAAGAGGAAGCCGGAAGGATTTTATTAGATACCTGTATTTTTCCTCAGGCTCTGCCAGCGAACTTAACACCCAACTCATCATATTGAAAAACATTAGTATTATTTCGGAAGACAAGAGGTTGATAGAAATTCATGAAAAATTGAACAGTGTCATTCAAATGATACATGGTCTGATACGCGCCCTCAGAAAGTAACCGATGATTTCCACTCCTGGCTTTTACAACGGCTATCCACAATTCACTTTTCACACTTCACAATTCACTTTTCACCTATTAATAATCTCAAACCTGTCAATAAGCTTCACCCTATCATTCCACACCTCCACCATCAGCTTCCCCTCCCCTTCAAAATACATCACGGAGAAATGGTAGGCCTTTAAAAATAGTTCGCTATAGGGGTTTGTTGAGGCCTGGTCCCTTAATGGCGCCCCTCCCCCTCCCGTTA
>JALHUC010000528.1 GCA_022865845.1 bacterium
GCCTCTCCTCGGCCAGGTACTTGGCGAGGTTCGAGCCGATGACACCTGCTCCGCAAATGATCAATCTCTTTGACATGAAGGCTCCCTTTAAAATACTTCGGGATCACACCCTAACGGGCCCGACCGAGCGCAACGCAGTAGACATGCCCGTCTACGCCGCCTCGCGACGAACCCTGGTGAGAAATGCGGGCTAAGTATTTTAAAGCAAATTTTCCACTTTCCAGCCAAGTTTCTACTGTGAGAACACCCAAAAGGGTGACACAAGGGAGGGGAAGGGTCAATAGGGGGGGAAATCCTTGAATAGGGGAGGTGGAAGGAGGGAGGAGGAAGGAAAATCGCGCAAATTGCCCTATTCCTCATTCCTCCTTCACTATTCCTCCTTCTGCCTTTTCCTTTTTTCGGGAACGCAGTAGATCCCTCCCTCTCTCATGCCCGGCCTGAAGCACAGGTTACATGAGGTGCAGGTGGATCGGTGACCGGGATCTTCCCTCCAGATATTCACGAGATCCGGTTCACGAATGAAGGGCCGGGAGAGGGAGAAAAGGTCAGCCACATTTTCTCCCAGCAGTTTATTTATGACCGAAAAGGATCTCAGGCCACCCACGAGCATAACCGGGACACTCACTTCCTCGCTTATCCTCCGGGCGAGTCCGGCGTTGTAGCCTTCCCGGTCCTGGCTATTGATCATTTTTCGCACCGGCACACCTTCGCCCGAACCGGAGGTGCCTGCGCTGACCTCAATGGCGTCAATGCCGAGACTCTCCAGTGTTTTAGCAAAGAAGACGGCATCTTCTATCTGGAGTCCTCCCACGAGGTTGTCGGAACCGGTGAGTTTGATAGCTACAGGGAAATCCGGACCGACCTGCTCTCTCACGGACCGATAGACCTCCTCGAGGAAACGGAACCGGTTGTTTAAAGAACCGCCGTACTTGTCGATTCTCACATTGGTGAGGGGAGAGAGAAACTGGTTGATGAGGTACCCGTGGGCACCGTGCAGCTGGACTCCGTCAAACCCCGCTTCCCTGGCCCTGCGGGCCGACTGACCAAAAGAGGTCACAACCTCATCGATCTCGCCCATTGTCATGGACCTTGGAACACCTGAATAAAACGGACTTTCCACTTCCGAGGGCCCGACAGGAGACTCCCCTATGGTCCGGGCAGATGTCTGGGCGCCCGCGTGAAAGAGCTGGGCCATTAGCTTGCCGCCGGCCCCATGCACCGCCTCAGTAAGAGTGCTGAGCACAGGGATCTGTTTGTCGGAGCAAGCCCCTATGGCACCGGTCATCTGACGACCCCTGGGGTGGACAACCGTATAGCCGGTTATGATAAGACCCACACCACCCTCGGCCATTTCCCGATAAAGTCTGGCTAATCTTTCAGTAGGACGGCCATGTTCATCACACATGCCTTCCCATGTCGCGCTCCGCACAAACCTGTTGCAAAGCTCCATGCTCCCGATATGAACCGGGTCGAACAGTGTCTTTTCCATCACAACTCCATATATCCTTTCCAGGTAAAGCTAACCCGCATTTCTCACCAGGGTTTGTCGCGAGGCGGCGTAGACGGGTGTGGATACAAGGCGCGCGACCGAGGGCCCCGCAGGCGTAGTTGACACTACGTCGAGGAGCCCGACCGAACGCAACGCAGGAGACATGCCCGTATCCGCCGCCGCAGTAGAAGGCTGGTGAGAAGTGCGGGTTAACCCCCTGGATCATCCAATGTAAATTATGGCTGAGATCAGAGGGTTGAATCAAACAAAACGGGGTCGGTTATTAGCACGAATGGGCTTTCCTGACAAGGGGGCCCCGGGGGGTGTCCAAGGATAGTCCAAAGTCCAAGGTCCAGAGTCCAACAAAAAAA
>JALHUC010000059.1 GCA_022865845.1 bacterium
CAGAGAAAAAAACTAATTTTTTCAGGGATGAAGGGGATGAAAGGGATGAGCAAATGAATTAAAACCGATTCTATAAAATACTGATCTATCCCGTTTATTCCTGTTCGTCCCGTTTTATCCCCTGTTTCCCCTTTATCCCTGTAAAACCGCCTTTGTGTATTGCCGTTGGCCGCTCGGCGCTAACGCGCCTCAAGTTCCGAGTTTTGGGTTCATAGTTCCAGGTTGAACCTCAAACATCAAACCTCAAACATCAAACTCTGCAGTTCCTCCCATTGCACACACATCCCATCCTGAAGTATTATAGTCGTTCCCGCGCGGCCCAATTAATTGATGATTTTTCTAAAATCATCAATGCGCCCCGTTTGGGGCGCCCAAAGCAATGACTGGCCACATAAGTCATTGCTTTGTGAGGAAAGGGAAAATGACACTTTTCCCTTTCCGTGGAGCAAAAAGCCACGAATGGTCTTTTTGCGACCCTATCAGAAACGGTCCGCCAATACCGAACAGCTCAAATAAAGGAGCAAAGTATGATCACGGCCATTGTTGTCATGAACTGTGAGGTTGGCAAGGTGCACAGTGTGGCGGAGGCCCTCACCCTGTTAGATGGGGTGGCGGAGGTGTACTCCGTGTCCGGCGAGTTCGATATTCTCGTCATCTGCAAGGTAGCCCAGTACGAAAGTCTGGCCAATCTTGTAACCCAGGAGATGGGCGGCCTGGAGGGTGTCATCAAGACCAACACCCACATGGCTTTCCAGGCCTATTCCAGGCACAACATGGAAAAGGTGTGGGCTGAGACTATGGGTCTTTAGGGGGTCTGCAGGAATGTCTGAAACTTTTTCCCGGGCCATCCGCGGAGCGCGGGAGAATGGTCGATTTCCCCTGGTGGTTGACATCAAACCGGTTTCCCCCAGAGACGGAGCCCTGGTGGGTTCCCGAGATCCTGTGGATCTGGCCAAAGAGCTGGAACAGGCCGGGGTGTGTGCCCTGTCGGTGGTCACGGAGGGTGAACACTTCGGCGGAAGCCTTCAGATGCTCCGGGATATTGCCTCGGCTGTGTCCCTGCCGGTCCTGAGGAAGGACTTTCTCAGGTTACCGGCGGATGTGGACGCATCCCTGGAAGCGGGAGCTGCGGCGGTTCTGATCACCCTCTCTACCATCTCCGAACTTGAATCCCCCGGTTTGTATCGCAGGATTGTCTCCCTGGGTATGGAACCGCTGGTGGAAGTGCATACTGCCGCCGAACTTCACTTCGCGCTAGGCCTGACGCCGGTCCCGACCATCATAGGGATCAACAACAGGGATATCACCCGGCTCGAAAAGGACGATGGTGATGTGGGAATAACTGAGACACTGGCTCCCATAGTACCCGATGGTGTTACCATCCTGTCTGAGAGTGCCATGCTCACCCCCGGGGATGTGTCCCGAGCCTTTGCGGCAGGGGCACACGGGGTTCTTATCGGGACTGCGGTACTACAGGCAGCGGATCCGGCAGCTGTTGTCGCGAAGCTTGCCAGGGGCCTGGGCGGCTGAAGTAATGGTACGGGTCAAGTTGTGCGGATTGATGTCCCCGGAGGATGTGGAAATGGCCGCGGCTGCCGGAGCGGATGCGCTGGGTTTTGTCACCGAATACCCCATACCGGTGCCCTGGAACCTCGACCGGGAACGTGCCGCTTACCTGGCAGCAATGGTGTCTCCTTTCATTACCACTGTCGCAGTTGTAGGAGGGCCTCCCGAGGAGATGATCCGCATCGCCAGAAAGGTCCGCCCCCGGGTCCTGCAGCTTCACGGCGACGAATCCCTGGACGATATCCGGCAGGTCCTTGAGGGGCTGGAGGGAACCGGGATCCGTGTCATAAAAGCCCTGCGCATAGAGGTCGAAACTGGCCAGGCCAGGTTTGAAGAGGCCGATCCCACCAAAGCGGGGGCAGCTCTTGCGGGATCGGGCATAGCGGCTCTTATTGTGGATTCAAAGACCTCATCCAGGCCAGCGGGTACCGGTGTCACTCTTGACTGGGATGTTTCGGCACGTATGGTTAAGGAGATCGATCTGCCACTCATACTGGCGGGGGGTCTGACCATGGAAAATGTGGCTGGTGCAGTCCAGAAGGTGAAACCCTACGCTGTGGACGTGATCTCGGGGGTGGAAATAGAACCAGGAGTTAAGAGTGGAGAGAAAATGCGCGCCTTCGTCGCTGCGGCGAAAGGACTGAAGTGCTGAGACCAGAGCGAGATTTTAAAGGAAGGATGAAGGAAGAAGGACGAAGGGGAAAAGCATTTGCATTTATTCCTCCTCCCTCCTTCCCTATTCCCCCTTCTGGCGCTGTGACTAGGACTAAGACTAGGACTAGGACACATTTATTTTGAAACCATTCACTTTCATGCTCGTTGCCGTCAGCCTCGATGGCAAGATCTCGCCCAAGAGGCGTCCGGGGCAGCCCAACCCAGTTGGGCCCGTGTACATCAACGAAGAGATCATGGATCTGCATAACTCCCAGAGGGCCGGCGTTGACGGCATCATGGTGGGCCTTAACTGCATCCTGATGGACGACTCCAGGTTGACCCTCAGGGAAGGCGAAGGGCGTAACCCCACCCGTGTGGTGCTGGACGGTCTGGCCGAGATGCCGCCCACCGCCAGGATCCTGGGCAGCGAAGCGCCTACAGTGGTCGCGGTTACCCGGGATGCTCCTCCTCGTCGTGTCCGGGCTCTGGAGGAGAGGGGCGCCCGGATCATCGTCAGTGGGAAGGGAAGGTTCGTAGATCTTCCACCTCTCATGGATGAGTTGAATCGGGCTCACGGTATCAAAAAGCTCATGGTCGAAGGAGGGGGGACGGTCCATCGTTCCATGATCGCCCAGGATCTGTACGATGAGCTTCATCTCATCATATGTCCCTTCGTGATCGGTGGTTCGGGATCCATAACGCCGGCCGGCAGGGCCTCTTTCTGGCCAAAGGGGCGGATCCCCTTTTACAGCCTGGCCCAGAACCGCCAGATAGGAGATTACATATACCTGGTCTACAAGCCGAAAGAATAATCTCAGGAAAAACTAAATAAAAGATAAGCAAAGGAGAGATAAAATGGGAGACAAGGAAGCACGCTGGAGAGAATTCGGAGCCATAGTGGTCAAGCTGATCAACGGGAAGGACCTTACCCGCGAGGAAGCCTACGAGTGCTGGAAACAGATCTGTGAGGAAGCCCAGAGCGATCTTCAGCAAGGGGGTTTTATTGCTGCTTTAAAGGCCAAGGGAGAGACACCCGAGGAGGTGGCCGGTACCTTTGACGCGTTGTACGAGTTCGACACCATAAAGGTGAAGGTTAATACACCCGAACCGCTCATCGATAACTGCGGAACAGGAGCTGATACGCTCAAGACGCTTAACATCAGTACGGGGGCGGCAATTATCGCCGCGAGCCTGGGGCTTTACGTGGTGCGTCACGCAGCGAGGGCTATCTCATCCAACTGTGGAGCTGTGGATGTTGTGGAAGCCTTCGGTGTCAACGTTGAATCGGCCCCGGAACTACCTAAAAAGAGTATCGAGAACGCGGGCATCTGTATCTGGAACGCCTTTCTGACCTCTGTCCATCCCAAGACACTGGGTCGCGTCCTGTCCCAGATCCGCTTCGGTTCAGCCATAAACCTTGTTGGTCCCCTGCTCAACCCCACCATGCCTGAATACAAGGTCATGGGTGTGCCCAACCGGGAAATGATCGATATCGAGGTCCGTACCCTTAAGGAGCTGGGATTTAAGAAGGCCTTCGTTATGCACGGTCTCGACGACAACTCGGATCAGGGGATGGACGAGGTGTCCACCCTCGGCGTCACCCACATTGCGGAGCTAAAAGAGGACGGTTCCATTGAGAACTACGAGATCACTCCTGACGATTTCGGAATTAAAAGAGGTTCTTTTGAAGAGATAGCTTCTACTAAAGATGTTCAGCTCGACGCCATGAACCTTCTGAAGGTCCTGGCGGGCAAGGACACCGGACCCAGGGCGGACATCATCTGTCTTAACACGGCGCCCCTTCTCTACGTTATGGGCCTCTCCAAAGACCTCAAGCAGGGCGTGGAAATGGCGCGGCAGGCCATCGCCGATGGAAAACCTGTGAACAAGTTAAGGGACTGGGTTACCTGGCAGAACGACAGCCCCGAGGACGGTCTTCCCACCTTGGAGAAGATGATCAAGCAACTTTGAGAGCAGAACGCAGGACGCAGAACGCAGAATAAGATCAAAAGCAGGTAATCGCTACAAATAGCTGATACCGTTATTAAATTCCGGGTTCTGGGTTCTTAGATCTAGACACCAGACACCAGACGCTAGACACTGTTCGCGGATGAACGCGCCTATGGAAACCAAATACTCGACCTGTTATTTCTGTTCCAGCCGGGGCTGTGCCATGAAGGTGCAGGTGGACGACGGGCGGATAAAGCGTGTCACTGTGGACAAAGAAGCACCTGTCGTTCCGGGCACCCACTGTGTGAGGCCCACCCTGGCCAGAGAGTATCAGGAGAGCCCCTTTCGCCTTAACTTCCCCCTGAAGAGGAAGGGGGCGCGGGGTGAAAACAACTGGGAACAGATCTCCTGGGATGATGCGCTGGGGGAGATTGCCCGGAAGCTGAGCGATCTGCGTGACAAGTATGGTGCTGAAACCGTTGCCACCAGTTCAGGTACCGGACGCGGCGCCTGGGATTTTGCCAAAACAAGGTTCATGAACCTCTTCGGGAGCCCCAACCGCATGGGGGCTGTGACCATCTGCTATGGCCCCCGGAGCATGGTGTGGCTGACTACCTTCGGTGGCACCCTTGTCCCGGATCGCAAAGAGGATGTGACACGCCTCGTGACGATGTGGGGAAGGAACCCACATGAGGGCAGTCCCTCCTCCTGGGACAGTTTTCTCAAGGCTAAAAAGGCCGGGATACGGACAATGGTGGTGGATCCGCGCTTCACGGAACCGGCACGGCAGGCTGACCACTGGGTGTCCATAAATCCGGGTACGGATGCCGCTCTGGCCCTGGGGATGATGAACGTCATCGTCAGGGAAGGGTGGCATGATGATGAGTTTATCGACAAGGCCTGTTCCGGATTTGAACCTTTGACAGCACGGCTATCTGAATATCCACCCGAGCGGGTAGGAGTGATCTGTGGCTTGCCCCCTTATCAGGTGGTGGAGACGGCCCGTTTCTTCGCCCAGAACCAACCCTCCAACATTGTTATCGGAGTGGCGGCCGAGCACAGTCCCCCCAACAGTATCCAGGCTATAAGAGCCATCAACATTCTCCTGGCTATATGCGGAAGCGTGGATCGCGAGGGTGGGATGCTCATCGCTGGTCCCGCAGAGGGTTTCATCCCCGATGCAGCCATGGAAATGAACCACACCCTGTCAGCCGGGCAGCGTGGCAAACAGATCGGTGCGGACCGGTTCCGTTTTTTAAGCTACCCAGGGTGGGAACTGGTGGAAGAACAGCTTAAGAAGAAGTGGGGAGAGAACCACCCCGCCGGTGCTTATCTTAACTGCATGGCCCACGCCCCATCCATATTCCGTTCCATGTTGACCGGGCAGCCGTACCCGGTGCGGGCGCTAATCTCTTCGGCCAGCAACCCCCTGCTCGCTTATGCCAACACCAGGCTGGTGTTCGAATCTCTCATGTCCCTGGATCTTCTCGTCACACTGGACCTGACCTGGACACCTACCGCCCAGGTCTCGGATTATGTTCTTCCCGCCGCCAGCTGGATGGAACGCCCCGACATGGGCAATTTCAGTTCGATAGGCGCTTATCCCCTTGTTCAATTGGGAGAAGCGGCTCTGCCTGATTTTGTGGAAGGAGAGTATGACCGTTACGACGATTACCGCTTCTGGCGTGAACTCGGAGTCTGCCTCGGTCAGATAAATTACTGGCCCCAGAAGACCTTCGAGCAGGTCTGGGAGTATCGTCTGGCGGGGATCATGAAGGACAGGGAGGTAGGATCAGTGGGGGAGTTTGTGCGGCAGCAGCGCTGGGAAAAGGGGGATATTTTGCCAGGTAGATGCGCCGACGGTCTGGCCACTCCATCGGGGAAGGTGGAAATACACTCAACCATATTCCAGCAGTTGGGTTACGACCCGCTGCCTGACTATACGGAACCGGAAGCTCTTCACGGCGAGTGGGGAAAATACCCGCTCCTGAACCTTTCAGGGGTAAGGACCATCCCCTATCACCACAGCGAATTCAGACATGTAGACGGTTTTCGCCGGATGCACCCGGACCCCATTGTTGAGATCCATGTGGATACGGCCCGCAGACATGGTATCGCCGACCACGACTGGGTGTGGATCGAAACACCCATCGGAAGGTGCCGCCAACGGGCCCGTCTCGTGACCTCCATTGCGCCGGATTGCATAACCACTCAGCACGGGTGGTGGTTCCCGGAAATGGAACCTGCAGCCCCTTCACTGTTCGGTCTCTGGGAATCCAACATCAACGTCACCACCGATGATGATCCTGACAAGTGTGATCCTATTTCCGGGGGTTGGCCTTTCAAGGGGCAGTATATGCGCTGTCGTATTAAAAAAGTTGACGCCAGCGCATAGTGTCTAGTGTCTAGGTCTAGTGTCTAGTGGAAGAATGTAGAATGCAGAACGCAGAACACAGGAGAAGAGCGAAAATCAATTCACTGCGTTTGTCATTGCGAGGCCCAAAGGGCCGCGGCAATCCCGGTTTGATTAAACCCGGAACACAGAACGCACCCTTCG
>JALHUC010000529.1 GCA_022865845.1 bacterium
GACCTCGAACGGCCCACCCTCGTGGTCAACTATGATACGGACACTGTAGAGGATGGCGACAAATTCGAATTGAGGGGCAGAACTGACCCGGATGCCAGGATCTTTGTAGGAGGTATTCCTGTTAAGATCGACGAGAGCGGAGAGTTCGTGCATGACCTCTTTCTAAAACGCGGGTTTAACGTTATCGTGGTGGAAGCGGTGGACAAAGTGGGAAACGTGAACTATTTTTCAAAAGTCGTTAACGTGGAGTTCTATGGAAGACGAGATTGCCACGCGCCTGTTTTTGGTCTACTTCACTTCCGTTCATCTCCCCCGAGAGGCAGGAAGTTGAAGGATGATCATTCAGAAAAGAGAGGAACCGATAACCAGATGAGCAAACAGCTTTTCATACCTCTGAGGTTCAAGATTCTGGTTGCTTTGCTCCTTGGGATCGCGATCGTAGTTGGTGTGATCACCTTCACCATGGCCAACCTGTTCCACAAAGACAAGACAGCCTACATCAACGACCTCATCTCCTCAACCACCATCCACACCGCCCAGGAAACATACGCCCTGATCCAAAATTACCACGAAAGGATCAAGACCATTTCCAGGGTGGCCTACGGCGTCGGCATAACCCAGGACAAAAAATCAAGAATGCTCGATGATCTCTTCCGGGACTTTCCGGAGATGTTAGCCCTCACCTTTTATGAGAACGGGATCGAACAGATCTCCGTGTTCGATGAGCAGGTACTGGCATCTGCCGGACTGTCAAAAGACGAGTTCAGCACCTACCGCACTCAAATCCCGATCACCTCGTTGAACCTTGGCCCCGCACAGGTGTCCATCCGGAACTCAACCTTCAGCGAAGCGCTCCCGGTCATGACCATGGCCAGCTCCATGACGATCCCTGGACTGGAATCCGAGCTTGTTCTGGAAGCCATGATCCGTACGGAAAGGCTCATGTCGGTAGTCAGCCGGTCCGAGCTCTTCGAAGCGTTCATCCTCGAAAAGAACGGCCATATCCTGGCTCATAATAACCCGCTGCTGGTCCTTACCCACAGCACGGATAGCTGGAGACCGGACAAGCAGGCCCTGCCGGAAGGATCGAGGCTGGCCGCTACCTTTGAATATGTCGAGGATGGGGTAGAGATGATCGGGGGGTTCGCGCGGGTGGAGATCGGTGACCTCATGGTGGGGGTACAGATCCCGAAAATGGCGGCGTTTCTGAGCGCGAGAGAACTCATCGACAACCTTATTATTATTTCCTTTATCATCCTTCTCGCCGCGGCGACCATTTCCCTTATCTGGTCCTACGGCATCACCCGGCCCCTCGTAAGGCTTACCAAGGCGGCCCAGGACATCGGAAGGGGAGAGTTCGGTGTTTCCCTAAAAGCAACCGCCAGGGACGAGATCGGAAGCCTCACCCAGTCGGTGAACCACATGGCCCACGGACTCCGCGACCGTGAGAAGGCCCTGGAGGAGGCCCATGCCGCTCTCATTCAGTCCGAGAAGATGTCCGCCTTCGGGCAGTTGAGCGCCGGTATCGCCCACGAGGTTAAGAACCCCCTGGCCGGGATCCTGGGCTATACCCAGCTCTCACTTAAGAAAATGGAGGGCAACCCCGACATTTACAAGAACCTGAAGATCATCGAACAGGAAACCAGACGCTGCAACTCCATAATCGAAAACCTTATGAAGTTCGCACGGCAGGATAAATTGGAGCTCAAACCCATCACCCTGAACGATGTTATCGAGGATTCCCTCGTCCTCGTGGACCATCAGATGGGCATAAACCAGGTAACCCTTGAAAAAAACCTGGCTGACAACCTGCCGCAAGTTAAAGGAGATGCCAACCAGCTCATCCAGGTACTGATGAACCTCATGATCAACGCCCAACAGGCCATGGATGGAGAAAAGGGAACCGTTACGATCATGAGCGGTTCCCCTAATGCCGGTGTCGTCGAGATCAGGGTCGCGGACACAGGTCCGGGGATGCCGGAAGAGGTCAGTCAGAAGATCTTCGAACCTTTCTTTACCACCAAAGCGGCCGGGAAGGGCACCGGCCTTGGCCTTGCCGTGACCTACGGGATCATCAAGGACCACGGCGGGAACATCAGGGTGGAAAGTGAACCTGGGCAAGGGGCGACATTTATCATCACCCTTCCTGTGACGACATCGGTCACTTCTGAGAACACTTCTGGGGACACTTCCGGGGAATCACCTGCCGACCCTCAGCTGGCCGGGGAGGAGGGAGGGGCTCCCGACCTGGCGACCGAGCGACCAGGCGGGTGAGCGACTTTGCAAAAGAGCAAGATCTAAAACTGGAAACGAGCCTTCTGTAATAGCGGCAGGGCTGGATTTAACAGGGATGAAGGGGATAAAAAAAGAATCATCGTTGAGGCACAGTTGCTATTATGACGACTTTTTTTAACGCAGAGGTCGCGAAGGACGCAGAGGGAGGCCTGAACCCTGGTTGAGGCACAGTTGCCATAAAGGCGACGTTTTTTACCACAGAGCGAAGACGTGTCATCGCGAACCATCACCTATGTGAAGCGATCTCGGTTGCCA
>JALHUC010000530.1 GCA_022865845.1 bacterium
AAACCGTTCCTTTTAGAAGCCGGACTTTCGGTGCTGATTGTGATCCTCTCTTTGATCACGTTGTACAAAGCGATTTAGAATCAAATCTCATATCTCAGATCCCATAATTTTAACCCTGTGAAACCCCACCCGTTGCCATTAACCTTCGCCAAGGCTACGGCTGACAAGAGACTATGGGTGGCAAGCTGTGGTGCTGCCTGGGAGCGGCAATACGGTGGTTAGTTAGCTTTTAATCGCCTTTACAGGAACCGAGATTGCCGCGTCTTCATGCCTATGGCATGACTCCTCGCAATGACAGAGCGAAAGCCGCTCATTTCCTTCTAAGTTCTACGTTCTACATTCTACATTCTTCCGCTCTACTGCGTGCTGCGTTCTGCGTCCTGCGTACTCATCGATTCACTAAATATTTTCCCCCCTCGCTCTTCCCCCCATATTTTAGCGTTCCTCCGCGTACTCTGCGGTAAAATATGCCGCTTTTACAGGAACCGGCTCATCGGTTGACAATGTATATGCCGGCTGCAATTCCAGCCAGGCCGAGGAGCAAAGTCGGCGGCAAAGGTTCTTTAAGCAGAATTCCCCCCGCCAGCACCCCCATGACCGGGCCGAAAAAGGCGAAAGACGTTACCCTGCTGGCCGGGAACTTGTGGATCAGAACAAACCAGGTCAAATAGCTTAGCAAAGCCACGATAATGGACTGGTACCCCAGGGCCATGGCCGTTGCGGCAGTAAAATCCAGGACAGGATGAGGTTCCAGGATAAGGGAACCCGGGATCAGGATGAGGAGTGAGAAGAAAAGCTGGTAGTGAAGGCTGTGGATGGCTTCAACCCTGCCCGCAAGGTGCTTCTTGATGACAAGGGTCGTTACCCCCCAGGCGAACCCGGCGCCCAGGGCCAGGAGGTCTCCGTAAAGGGTCTCCGGATCGAAAGTCAGGGCGTGCTGACCCATGACAGATGCAGTCCCCATGAACGCCAGCATCAGGCCGATGGACTTGGACCAGGTCAGTTTGTCGTCCGGCAGGTAGAAGTGGGCTCCCGCTGCGACCCAGAAGGGACATGTGTAAAGGAGTACGATCCCCCTGGACGCCGAAGTTCGATCCAGACCGGCGTACAGGAGCAGAAATTCTATTCCGAAAAGGATCCCCGCCCAGGCGCCCCACAGGACGATCTCCCTTCGGTGAAATAATGGGATCCGGCGAAACACCATCCAGGTTATCAGGAAAAAAGAAGCGACCCCCGAACGCAGGGCTGCGGAGGTCACCGGAGCCAGGCCCTGGTTGGAGATCTTTATGGCTACCATGTTGATGCCCCAGATGGTACCCAGAACAAGGAGAGTGAGCATGGCGCCCGATGTGAGGCGGTCTTTGGAGAGCATGAAGAATACTTTTAAACTGTTGGTGGGCTATAAACAAGATATATTAGGTTATCCGTGAAAAGATTTTTCGTTAGAGCTTTAAGCGAAGGCGGATAACCCGAGATTGGGAAAACCGTTCCACGATTTCCCCGCAATTCCGTTTATCTTTGCGAAACTTTGCGTCCTTAGCATTAAGGCTTTTGACGTCTTTTCAGGAAACCGAGATCGCTTCGCACAGGTATCAGCTCGCGATGACACCGGCTGTTGCTCGGGGTCCCATTTCCCGAGTTCCAGGATTTGCCCTTCTCTGCGTTCTCCACCAACTCTGCGGTAAAATATACCGCTTTTTCGAGAAGTACTTATCCTGGATTCCGGGTCTTCGCTTCCGTGGTCGCTCCGTTGGAGCTATGACGTGACAAGACGCTTCGCCCGGAATGGCGGAATTATTCTACTCTGGACTCTACACCCTACACTCTACACTGCTTCTTTTTGGACAAGAGAAAGCCCCAAGAGGAATACCTCTCGGGGCTTTCGAATAAATTCCGGCAACGACCTACTCTCCCACACAGTCGCCCATGCAGTACCATCAGCGCAGAAGGGCTTAACTTCCGAGTTCGGAATGGGGTCGGGTGTATCCCCTTCGCTATAGTCGCCGGAAACTCAATTTTGAAGATGATGATGAAAGAAGTATGGTGGTCATCGTTCCTCTTGAAGACGGAACCTGCCAAAGGTAAGTAAAAAATGGTCAAGCCTCACGACCGAT
>JALHUC010000531.1 GCA_022865845.1 bacterium
CGGTGCGTATCGGCTTATATGCGAAATTCAGGATGAAAAGGTGCTGGTGCTGGTTTTGATGGTCGGCCACAGAAGCAAGGTTTACGATCGGCGCTAACGCACACTCGGCGCTTATGCACCTCAGGTAGGCTCGCTTCGCTCGAGTTCCAGGTTCCGGGTTCCGGGTTCCGGGTTTTATGGATAACGAATTACGGATTACAGATCTCCATCGTTGAGCGTTGATCGTTGGACGCTCTTTCTCCCCCCCTCCCTCACTCTGGACACTGGACTATGTTTCCCCTCTACACTCTACACTCACTCTGTTTTTCCGAATCACGGTTCTTAACCCTTTTTAATCACCTTATTTGGTGTTATATTTAGTGCTATATATAGACCACAATACACAAGAGGAGGCTGATATGAAACCGGTATTATCTGATCTATCCGCGAGCGTAACGGAACTTAAGAAGAATCCAAGCGCTCTATTAAAGCAGGCTTCCGGTGAACCCGTGGTTATCCTCAACCACAACAAACCGACAGCTTACCTCATTCCCGCACAAACCTATGAAGCCCTGATGGATCGTCTTGAGGATCTTGAACTGGGAGCAATTGTCCGGCAACGGACCATCGAAAAGCCTGATGCCGTAGAAGTGGACCTGGATGATATATAAACTTGCGTTCCTTCCCAGCGCTCTGAAGGAATTCAAGCAGCTAGATAACAGCGTCCGTGAACAGTTCAAGAAAAAGCTGTCTGAACTTCTTGAGAACCCGAATGTCCCGGCAAACCGCCTCAGCGGTTTTCAAAATCACTACAAGGTTAAATTGAAAGCTTCCGGTTATCGGCTCGTTTATGAGGTGGAGGATGACAAGGTCCGGGTCCTCGTGATCGCCGTCGGAAAACGCGATAAAGGAAGGATATATTCAAAAGCCCGAAAAAGGAGCTAATGCTCGCTCGCTTCGCTCAGGTAGGCTCGCTTCGCTCGAGTTCCAGGTTCCAGGTGCTCGCTTCGCTCGAGTTCCACGTTCCAGGTGCTCGCTTCGCTCGAGTTCCACGTTCCGGGTTCCGGGTTCCGTGTTTTATGGATAACGAATTACGGATTACAGATCTCCAACATTGGACATTGGACGCTCTTTACCCCTCTGGACTCTGGACGCTGGACTCTGGACTGAATTTCCCCCTTTGGACATTGGACGTTGGTCGTTGGACGAATATATCACCCTTACACGTTGGACGTTAGACCTTGGACTTGCCCTTACACGTTGGTCATTGGACGCTCTTTACCCCTCTAGACTCCCTGTCACGTCGTAGCCCTAAGGGCGTAGACGGATGGACCCTGGACTCTGGACTGATTTACCCCTTTGGACTCTGGACTCTGGACTCTGGACTTTCTTTCACCCCCACCACGGCGCCGAAAAGAGCACGGCAAAACAAGCGGCAAAGCCCAGCGAGTGAGCCCAAGACCGCATCCGGTAGCCCGAAAGGTAGATCTTGAGAAGTATATAGAGCACGAGGGCGTTGACCACAACCACGGCGAAGGGCAGAATCAGGGGTGCATCCAGAACGTGCCTGACAACACCACAGATAATGATCCCGGCATAAAGGGCCAGTATCTCCATGGGGTCCTGCAGGAACACGGCAAAGGTGCCGGTGCGGTAGACAATCAGTGCCAGCAGGATAAGTACCAGGAAAGCCGAGACCGCCATGTGAGGTTCGATGAAATAGTCCTGGTGCCACATCCCAAAAATAGCGAACTGGTTCAGAACGAGGGAGATAAACAAGGCAACGTGCAGGATCTCATACCGGACATTTATTTCGCGCCGGCTAAGCAGCACATCCACCGAACCGACGGCCAGGATCCCCAGGGCCGCCACACCGATGACCGGGTTTCTTTCCGGGGCCAGGAGCGCGAATAACAAATTGACCCCACACAATCCCAACAGAACAAAAAATTTCCTCGCAAGACGCTCTTCTCCGGAACGTTCTTTTTGCATGGCTTTTTTAGCGACGATCCTCATCCGGCTATTCAGGTCCTTGACCGCATTGTGGAAGTTGTAGACCTGCATGACCTTAACTACACCTAGAACCAGTACCAGGGTTGAAACAGCCAGCACCAGGATCTGCATTCGGCCCGATTGTGCCAACCAGAGGGCGCTAAATCCAATGCCCGCGGAAAGGCTGTAGAATAAACCCAACGCCTGGCGCGGGGAAAAGTTCAGGTCCAGGAGCCTGTGATGAAGATGGCCACGGTCCGGCTTGAACGGATTTTGCCCTTTCACACCCCTGCGAGTAAATGCAAAAGCCGTGTCCAGCATGGGAAGGGCCAGAAGAAGAGCCGGGATCACAAATACCAGGAAGGTCGTCGTTTTATAGGACTGGGAGACGGAGAGCACCGCGATTGTAAAACCCAGGAGCATACTGCCGCTGTCGCCGAGAAAAGTACGGGCAGGGTGGATGTTGAACCGTAAGAACCCCATCAGCACACCGCACATGATAACGCAAAAAGCTGCAAGGTCCGGCCGCCCGGACAACATGGCAATAACACCCAGCCCCGCAAAGCCGTTAAGACAAAGGCCGGCCGCCAGGCCGTCCATCCCGTCGATGATGTTCACAGCATTGGTGATACCCACGATCCACAGGAGAGTAACGGCCATGGAGGAAAAGTGCCCGAACTCGACACCGGCCTCCCTGAAAAAGGCGATTTTGCCAAGATCAAAGATCAGGCCAGACTGCATGACCAAGAAAGCCGCCACAACCTGGATGAGAAATTTAGTTGAGAAATGGGTTCCGAACCGGTCATCCCAGACCCCGAGGCCGAAAATGAGAGTACTTCCTGCAAGGATATGCGGGAGGGATTCCACTGCGGGAAAACTGACCAGAAGCCCGACGATGACAAAGGGGAACAGTATGAGTCCCCCGGCCAGGGGCATGGGTTCGTCGTGCTGCTTGCGGGCGTCGGGATGGTCCACCAGACCCCAATCCCGGCTGAAGGATATGACCCGTGGCGAGACGATCATCGCCAGCAGCAATGATGTGAAAAACAAAAGCAGATAGTACAAGATTCCCCCGTTCGATAAAAAACGACTCTAGGTTATGGGAGATTAAATATCAAGTAATTAAGTGTGGAATTTGGAGGGAGAAATCAGACCAAAGGCCAAAGACCAAAGGCCAAAGAAAATAACCTCAAACGCTCGGCGCTGACGCGCACTCGGTGCTTATGCACCTCAGGTAGGCTCGCTTCCGTCGTCGCTTTCAGCTTCCGTCTTCGTTCTTTGAACTACGCCGTGACAAGATGACGTGACAAGCCGC
>JALHUC010000060.1 GCA_022865845.1 bacterium
AACGATCTCAAATACCGCCTCCATGACACCTTCGGGTACCGTCTCCCCGCGGGTCTCGAGAGAGGAGATAACAGCCTCGAAGTCGGGATCATCGTATCTGACTATTTTCAATGCTGCCCTCCTTCTCGTGCAGGCAAATGACGCGGCGACGCGGTGAAGGGGAGACGCGGAGAGAAGTCATTTTCCCCGTGTCCTCGTGTCCCCGTGTCCCCGTGTCTCAAGTTGTTCCCTGATCGCCTCTATGATCGGGACCAGCCGATCCGCCTTTATCTTCATGCTGGCCCGGTTGACTACCAGGCGCGCCGTTACCTCCATCACATCCTGAACTTCCACGAGGTTATTCTGCCGCAGGGTCTCCCCTGTGGAAACCAGATCGACGATGCGGTCAGCCAGGCCTACAAGGGGGGCAAGCTCGATGGAACCGTACAGAGGGATTATCTCGATCTGCTCTCCCAGAGAAGCAAAATGCCGCTGGGCGATATAAGGGTATTTCGTGGCTACCCGTGTATGTCCCCATCCCGATGTGGCGCCAGGTTCAAGTGTAGCTGCCGGCTGGGCAACAACGATGCGGCAGTATCCGAACCCCAGGTCGAGCGGTTCTAAAATGTTCCTTTTGGATTCCATCAGAACATCCTTGCCGACGATCCCCATATCGGCCGCGCCGTAATCGACATAGGTTGGAAGATCCTTGTCCCGTATGATCAGAAACCTTGCGGAGCCATCCTCGGAAGGGACAAGAAGCCTGCGCGTGGTGGACAGGTCTTCCTCTGCCCTTAACCCCACCTCGGATAGGACTCTGACACAATCCGGCATCAGCCGGCCCTTGGGTAGAGCTATCGTGATAGCGTTCTTATCCACCGGTCCTCCAGATACGGCCACCAAGAGAGGCCAGCTTCTCATCGAGCTTCTCATAGCCCCTGTCCAGATGGTAGATCCGTGAGATCTCGGTCACACCCTCGGAAGCTCCAAGGCCTGCCAGAACCAGGGAGGCGCTGGCGCGCAGATCCGTAGCCATGACCGGGGCGCCCGACAATCCTTTCACACCCCGTATCACTGCCCTGCGCTCGGACAGGGTGACATCCGCACCCATGCGGCACAGCTCCGGAACGTGCATGAACCTATGCTCAAAAATGGTCTCCATAACCGTGGAGATCCCATCGGAGAGTGTCATGAGAGCCATGAACTGAGCCTGCATGTCGGTTGGGAACCCGGGATAAGGGTCCGTGATAATATCCACGGCACTGTTTCGCCCTTCACCGGCGGCACGGATCCAGTCCTTCCCCTTGTCTATTACAATGCCCGCCTTTTCCATCCTTTCAATCACTGCCTTAAGGTGGCCAGGGACGCACTTCAAAATGGTGACATCTCCGCCAGTTATGCCTGCGGCGGCAATGTAGGTTCCGATTTCAATGCGATCAGGCATCACCCTGTAGGTCGCTGGTACAAGGGAGGTGACACCTGTTACCCGGATCTCCCCGGTGCCCGCCCCCTCGATCCTGGCTCCCATGGAGTTAAGGGCATCGGCAAGGTCGGCTATCTCAGGCTCCATGGCAGCATTGATCATGGTCGTTTCCCCATCTGCCAGAACAGCCGCCATCATTATGTTTTCTGTCCCGGTTACAGTGGGAGCTTCGAACAGGATCTCGGCACCCTTCAACCGGTCGGCCTGAGCTACCACGTAGCCGTGCTCAAGCCAGACTGTGGCGCCCATGGCCTCAAGAGCTTCTATGTGACGGTTGATGGGCCTGGCGCCGATGGCGCACCCACCCGGCTGGGAAACCCTGGCTCGGCCGAAACGGGCCACGAGGGGGCCCAGGACGAGGACAGATGCCCTCATCGTCTTTACCAGATCGTAAGGAGCATCCCACATGTCCGCCGAGGATGCGTCAAGGGAAATGGTGCCGTTCTCACCCTGGCAGCGAACCCCCAGGTGTTCTAAAAGGCGCCGCATGGTCATCACATCTCTCAGTCCTGGAACGTTCTCAAGGATCAGCTCGCCAGACAGCAGAAGTGACGCGGCCATTAACGGCAGAGCAGCGTTTTTCGCACCGCTTGCGGTAACCTCCCCCCTGAGAGGGACTCCGCCCTCAATGATGACGCGCTCAGGCATTTTTCTTCTTTCCCTTCACGACCCTGCCTGTTCCGGCAAGATCATTTATAATCTCGACATCCGCATACCCCGCCTGATGGAAGATCCCGGCCACAACTCCCGCCTGCCCTGCGCCTACTTCCACCATCAGGCTCCCACCAGCGCACAGAAGCTCCAGGGAGCGCTCAGCAAGGGGAGGATAGTACTCTGTGCCGTCAGGGCCGGAGACCAGGGACATTATCGGATCGCCCAGGCGCACCTCTTCTTGAAGGCTATCGAACTGGGCACGGGGTATGTAAGGCGGGTTTGAGAGAATGACCTGGAAATTGCCCTCCCCCCTGATTCCATCAAGGAGGTCGGCTTGAATGAAGTTCACCCTTTCCAGCACCAAATGACACGCTGCGTTTCGCCGGGCAACGGCTAGCGCAGCCATGCTGATATCTGTAGCTGTGACTCGGGATCCAGGAATCTGAGCGGCCACAGTTACGGCAATAGCCCCGGAACCGGTGCCGATGTCCAGCACGGCGGGGTTCCCCTCCAGACTCTCCAGACAGCTGATCGCCTGTTCTACCAGGATCTCGGTTTCAGGCCTTGGATCCAGCACTGCGCTGGTGATATGAAAACTCCTGGAATAGAACTCCCTGGCTCCTACAAGCCGACTGACAGCTACCCGCCCGCAACGCTTCCGGACCAGGGCGCTGTACAGTTCAGTTTCGGAAGGCTTCAGGGTGGACCCTCTGTCCAGCAGTACCGTGGCAGGCAGCTCCCCGGTGACATATCCGAGAAGGACAGCGGCGTCAAGAGCGGGACTCTCGATGCCGGCCTCCTTCATGGCCGCCACCCCATCCCTGAAGGCCGCGCCCCTCTGGACATCGGACGCAGGGTCCATCTCAGGCCACCTCCATGGATTTGAGCTGCTCGGCCTGGTTCGAGGCCATGAGGGCCTCGGTGATCTCATCCAGGTCACCATCCATTATCGCTTCAAGCTTGTAGAGGGTGAGGTTGATCCTGTGGTCTGAAACCCGACCTTGCGGGAAATTATAGGTCCGGATTCGCTCACTCCTGTCCCCGGAACCAACCATGCTGCGGCGCATACCGTCCAGCTTGGTCTGGCTTTCCTCCTCCTCCTTCTGCAAAAGCCTGGCATAGAGGACTTTCAGCGCTTTAGCCTTGTTCTTGTGCTGGGACTTCTCATCCTGGCACGAGACCACAAGCCCCGTGGGGATGTGGGTTACGCGGATCGCTGAATCTGTGGTGTTCACGTGCTGCCCGCCGCTTCCGGTAGCCCTGAAGGTGTCAATGCGCAGGTCCTCGGCCTTAACCTGCACCTCCACCTCGTCCGCCTCGGGCATAACCACAACGCTCACCGCGGAGGTGTGAATGCGGCCCGAAGACTCTGTTTCGGGAACCCGCTGGACCCGGTGTATCCCCCCATCGAACTTGAGGTAACGGTACACCTTTTCACCTTTGATGAGCAGGGTCGCGTCCTTGTAGCCGCCCACCTCCGTCGGGCTGGTGCTTAAAAATTCCCACTTCCACCCTTTGCGCTCTGCATAACGCGTATACATCCGCACCAGGTCGCCCACGAAGAGAGAGGCCTCATCGCCCCCTGTGCCAGCGCGCACCTCGACGATGGTATTCTTGTCGTCCATGGGGTCCTGGGGCAGCAACAGAGCCTGCAGCTTTTCTTCCAGACCTGCCATCCTGGATTGAAGGGTGTCCTTTTCCTCCCGGATCATGCTCAGAACCTCGTCGTCCTTTTCCTCCCGGAGCATGGCCTCCACTTCAACTAGTTGAGATTCCAGGCCTCTGTGGTTCCGATATGCGTTTACTATGGGGGTCAGATCCGAGTGTTCTTTGGCGAATTTCCGCAGCTTGTCCTGCTTGCTGACGACTTCGGGGTCGCTCAGCAGCCTTCCCAGCTCTTCGAACCTTCCCTCCACCTGGCTTAGCCGGCTCATCCACCAGCTCATTGTTCCAGTTCCCTCTCAGCTGCCAGAGCTTCCCTGAGTGCCACCAGGGCAACCTCTATCTGGTCATCAGTTGGATGCCGCGTCGTAAGTCTCTGCATCGCCAGGCCGGGAACCAGAATAAGTTTAAAAACAGAAACATCCCGGTAGCGATCCCCTAATTTCAACACCTCGTAGGAAAGACCTGCGATCAGCGGTATCAGTACCACTCGTGCCAGAGCTTTGGCCCACAAGGGCCAGACCTGCGGGATCTGCGCGAAAACGACTATTGAAAGCACCATGACGATGATCAGGAAGCTGGTCCCGCATCGGGGGTGCATGGGGCTGTGCTTTTTCGCATTTTCTACTGTCAGCTCTTCTCCGGCCTCCAGGGCGTAGATGCTCATGTGCTCAGCACCATGATACTGGAAAACCCTCCGGATATCCCTGGCCATGGTAATGGCTGCCAGGTACAGGAAGAACACCACCAGCCTCAGGATCCCGTCCACCGTGTTGAAGGCCCACTGCCCCGCAACCCAGGTAAAATAGGTTTCCATCCATCGTGTGGCCCAGAGGGGGAGGAGGAGGAAGAGGAAAACAGCAAGACCCAAGGCTGCGGCAATTGTGCCAGCCATAGCCCACGGTCCGATCTCGCCTTCATCCTCTTCCAGAGCTTCCTGGGCACTGTAGTTAAGCGCCCTTATCCCTAACAGGAGCGTTCCAAAGAGGGATACGGTGCCCCTTAAAACAGGCCACTTGAGAAAGGCCCAACGGTCAGAAAGGAGATTCAGCTTCTCCTTCATCACGGTGATCTCGCCGGTTGGCTTTCTCACGGCTACCGTCATGGTTCTGGGGGCTCTCATCATAACCCCCTCGATCACGGCCTGGCCGCCAATTTTGTGTTCGCGCTGCTTCGACAATTTTAAAACCCTCCTTAGCACACACATTGCTTTGAAACGGGGATGGGGGCCATGGTGGAGACGGGATAAAGTCTACTCCATTTCACAGTTTCCCACACCATCCCTTTTTCCTGTTTGCCGTCTCCAACGCCATGTCTCAGTCGCACCGGTTGGCCGACCGCTATAGTGTAAACACACTCAAACCTGAGGCTTAAGGGCACTGATTCCAGTAGTGAGGGGGGTTCCAAGAAGGAGGCCCTGGACGGATGCCTGTCGCAACCGCATATGTCCAGTGCCTTTTGAAAGTCCGATTTGCCGAGGAATGAAGCGCACAAGCCGGCCGCTCGGACGACTACCCCTTGAGATTCAGGGGTGCAGGTAAGAAGTCTAACCTTGGCGCCCACAGCATATTATTTCTGCTCGTATCGCCTCTTGAACTTCTCGATCCGACCGGCCGCGTCTACCAGCTTCTGCTTGCCGGTATAGAACGGATGGCAATTAGAGCAGATATCTACGGTCTTGCTGTCAATGGTGGAGCCGGTCTCGTAGGAAGCGCCACAGGCACATTTAAAGGTAGTCTCTTTGTATTCAGGGTGCAGCTCTTTTTTCATCAGTACCACTCCTTGCTTCTATAGTCTTAAAAGAACAGAAATTATTAACACAGAAGCCTGCTTATGGCAAATTCGAATGACGGCTTCTGTGTTGAGTGTCTGGCGTCAAAAATTCAGCGTTTAGGTGTCTAGGGTCTGAAATTCAGTGTCTAGTATCTAGTGTCTAGCAAAGCAATGTACGATCTAGCTTCAGCTCAAATGATGTTTCCAGGGCGCCGAGAAAGGTTCAGATGCAAGGCCAGAGTCTGCTTTTTTAAAACTTGGAACTTGGAACTCGGAACCTGGAACTGTGAATAACGGCCCATGGCCGTTATTCACTCATCATGTCAAAGAACTCTTGATTATTCTTGGTCCCATTCAGCTTATCCAGCAGGAATTCAAGGCTGTCCACAACGCTCATGGAAGCGAGAACCTTGTGCAGGATCCAGATGCGGTTGAGCTCTTCTTCAGAAACAATAAGCTCTTCTTTCCGGGTTCCGGATTTGCTGACGTCGATGGCGGGATATATCCTCTTTTCCACCGGCCTGCGGTCCAGGTGAAGCTCCATGTTCCCGGTTCCCTTGAACTCCTCAAAGATCACCTCGTCCATTCGGCTCCCCGTGTCAACAAGTGCCGTTGCGATGATCGTCAGGCTGCCCCCTTCTTCTATGTTCCTGGCGGCTCCGAAGAACCGCTTGGGGCGATGCAGAGCGTTGGAATCCACGCCGCCTGAAAGGACCTTTCCGCTGGGAGGCTGAACTGTGTTATAGGCTCGGGCGAGGCGGGTTATGCTGTCCAGGAGAACAACAACGTCCTTTCCATGCTCTACCAGACGCTTGGCCTTTTCTATCACCATCTCCGACACCTGCACATGGCGCGTGGCCGGTTCGTCAAATGTGGAGGAGACCACTTCACCGTTCACCGATCTGAGCATATCGGTAACCTCCTCCGGCCGCTCATCGATGAGGAGAACGATCAGGTAGATTTCAGGATGGTTCTCGCTGATGCTGTTGGCGATGCTCTGCAGGAGCATGGTTTTACCGGTCCTGGGCGGAGCCACGATGAGACCGCGCTGTCCCTTGCCTATAGGCGTTATGAGATCCATGATGCGCATGGAAAAATTTCTCGGATCCTTGGGCTCCAGGTGGATCCTTTCGTCAGGATGAAGAGGTGTCAGGTTGTCGAACAGGATCTTGTCTTTGGCTGCCTCGGGGGACTCAAAGTTGAGGCCCTCCACCTTGAGGAGAGCAAAGTACCGCTCGCCCTCTTTGGGCGGACGTATCTCGCCAGTAACAGTATCCCCCGTGCGCATGACGAAACGCCTGATCTGGGATGGTGAGACGTAGATATCGTCAGGTCCAGGCAGGTAGTTGGAGTCCGGTGACCGCAAAAATCCGAATCCGTCCGGGAGGATCTCGAGGACTCCGCTCCCGTAGATCGATTTTTTCTTCTCGGCCTGGGCCTGCAGCATGGCGAAGATCAGATCCTGCTTGCGCATACCGCTGACGCCCTCGATCTTGAACTCCTTGGTAGCGAGTTTGGTCAGTTCACCGATGGACATTTCCTTCAGTTCAGTCAGATCCATATTATCCTTAGCTCCTTGTGCTCCCTGTTTGTTGCGGCCTCTCCCAAAGCCGATAAAATATCAAGCACTCACCGGATTATTTCCGGTGTTGCTCGGGCAGGTAAATGCTTTGGTTCTTCAGGGTGATTAACATGAAGACAATTTCCGGGTTTTTTTAGGGCAACCGTTTCAGGACGGGATGTCGCAGATAACCTCTGGAATCTTACGGAATACCTTTCAATGGCCGGGTGTTGGCCGCAGGTTCCTTTGCGGCAGGTGATGGTATCTTCTTAACGTCAAGGGGTAGCGTTGTCAACCCCTTATTGCGGCTTAAACTGTTGGCGGAATTATTATATTCACGCTGCGATGGAAACATCTCCCCGCCGATCATCTGATTCGACAAGAGTTTCCGCCAAGCCTTCGCGCCTCCAACAGAGCACCCTCTACTCTCTCAATTAGTGCTTTTTCCCCCTCCCCTGCATGATAAACGGAAAGACCGATGCTCAGGTTGAGGTCCGAGTTTCCCACTGATGACAGGTTTCCGAAAAACTCGATGATCCGGTCTGCTATGCTTTTCGCAGCTTGCTCATCATCACCGACCAGCAGAACATACCACTTGCCCCCCACTCGGCAGGCAACATCCAGCTTGCCCAACTGGCTGTTAATGGTCTCGGAAACCTCCACCAGGAGTTCATCCCCCTTGACGTGTCCGTACATGGTGTTGAACTCTTTGAACCTGTTGAGGTTTATCATCATCATGGCTACTTGGGATTTTAGTTTCTCTGCACGGGAGATCTCCCTGTGCAGCTCCTCATGCCAGAACTTGTAACTGTACAGTCCCGTGAGGGGGTCGATGTTGGACATGGAAAAGACCTTGTCGTCCAGGCTTCCGTGATCCAGGATCAAGGTGCACAAACGGGCCATGTCGGTCAGCCTCATACACAATTCGTCATCGACCTCGACCTCTTCACCCCAGGAAAGATAGAGAAGGCCCACCGGCTTGCCTTTGATAGAAAGGGGAAGCGCTAAAAGAGTGTTGAAGTCATGCTGAAAGATATATCCGTCAGTGTTTTTTCTGCTGTCGTCTCTGGTAATCAGGATGGGCTCCCAGTGAGTCGCCATTTCCTTCACCAGTCCCTGGAAGGGGCTGGTGTGGAATTTTTTCAGAAACTCGTAACCCAACCCCCTTGCCGTCACAACTTTGAAGGACTCAGCCCGGGCGTCAACCAGGATGATGGCAGCTGCCAGACATTTAAATGAGTCCCGCATCCCCTGGAGTGCGAAACCCAGGGTCTTCTCGCTGCTGGAGGTGGTGTTCACCTTTTCGAGGATAGCCCGGATGAGATCCAGTTCGCTTTGTGAATCCACGGCACGCCTCCTTTCCAGAACAGGAGAAGGTTCGCCGGAAGCCAGATGAGGGTCTCCGGCAGGGTCCTGAACTCAATTATACCAGAAACAGGTGACACGAGGTTCTATTTGCCGGTTATTGCCTTGTAGATCTTCCTTACCTGTCCGGCGGTGAGATCCCGCTCCCCTGCATTATCCACAGTCCAGGTGGCTATATTTTCTCTGGTCCCATCGGCAGCCTGACTCGCCATGCGGGATACAGCCTCATCACGGGTATATTTACCGGAATCAACGAGCCTTGAAATTCGCACCTGATCCGGCGCAGTGACCAGCACGACTCCACTGTACTCCCTGGAGCGCCCCCCCTCCACAAGCAGAGGGATCTCTACCACAATGACAGCTTCCGCATTTTGGGGATAAATACTATCAATAAGTTTTTTTTCGGCGGCCCTGATCAGAGGGTGGAGAATCCCCTCCAAAGCAACTCGGGCTTTGGGGTCGTCAAATACCTTCGCTGCCATCTGCCTGCGGTGAAGGCGGCCCTCACTGTCAAAGAACTCTGAACCGAACTCCTCTTCCAGGAGCCGTGCCCCTTCAGACCCTGGCCTGACCACCTGCCGGGCAAGTTCATCAGCATCGATGCCAAAGGCCCCCAACTCCTCGAACATCAGCCGCACCGTGGACTTGCCGGAACCGATACCGCCGGTGATGGCGATCACGGGCACGGGAGAACCTCCCGTGCCTGTAGTGCAGAGTGTAAAGTGTAGAGTGTAGAGTGAACCAGGAACGGTGCACTTTCTCTGCACTCTGCACCCTGCACTCTACACTCCACGATATTTTTCCTTCTGGACTCCATAACATCTCTATATTAGATTACCAGACCACCTCTATGCAATCTTATCAAGGGAACCGGATGCACCAGTCCAGAACGAGAAATATCGTACTTATTTCCTTAACTGTTGCCCTGACCACGGCCGGGGCGTACCTGAGGATACCTGTGGGTCCGGTACCCATAAGCCTTCAGACCCTCTTTGTTCTCCTTACAGGGGCCTTACTGGGACCCTGGGTCGGGGCTGTCGCAATG
>JALHUC010000532.1 GCA_022865845.1 bacterium
ACCCGGCCTCCGGTCTGCCAGGTCCGGCCATCCGGGGAGGCCAGAACCAGAACACAGACGAAGTAGGCCAGCCTTTCAGCCTCGGGGACTGCTTTCATCCTTTCCAGGAGCAGCGCCATGTTGGCTTCGTTATTCCCATCCCCGCCTGCGTAGCGGGAGGAGTGGACCCCCGGGTCGCCTCCCAGGACCGGGACAACCAGTCCAGAGTCGTCTGCCAGGGCCGGCATCCCTGCCCACCTTGCCATCGCAAGAGCCTTCTTCTGCGCGTTGGCTTCGAAGGTATCGCCATCTTCGATGACATCGGGTGGATCGCCCGAAATGTCATCCAACGACAAAATTTCAATATCCAATGTTTGAAGGATAGTTTTAATTTCTGAAATTTTACCTGAATTGCGTGTAGCTAAAACGATCTTCATAATGGGTATCGATTTCAAAAGGTAGGGTTTGAAATGTTTTTTCTGCGCCCTTCGCCCTGCGCCCTTCGCCCTGCGCCCCGCGCCCTGAAGGAAATTTTAGGCTCACGTGAAGATTACCTCAGTTCGCCTAAAATTTCCTTCTGCCACTTCACGATCTTTTTGATCCCCTTACTTCCTTCTTCAATTAGCCGACTGAGATCCTCCTGGCTGAAGGTGGTTCCCTCCCCGCCGGCCTGGATCTCAACAAGGCGTCCGCTTCCGGTCATAACGACAGTCATGTCCACATCGGCCTGGGAATCTTCTATGTAGCAAAGATCCAGGAGGGTCTGCCTGTCAACGATCCCGATACTCACGGCAGCAAGATAGTCCTCCACAGGGATCTTTCTGATCCGCTTCTGGTCCTTTACCTTCCGAAGCGCATCCACCAAAGCGATGAACGCTCCGTTTATGGCAGCGGTGCGCGTGCCCCCGTCAGCCTGGATCACGTCGCAATCCAGGTAAAAGGTGCGTTCCCCCAAGGCGGTGGTGTCGACAACTGCACGCATGGCTCTCCCGATAAGCCTCTGGATCTCGTAGGTCCTGCCGGCAGTCTTGATGACAGTCTCCCGGTTCAGCCGGTTCTGGGTGGAACGGGGCAGCATCCCGTACTCTGCCGTGATCCAGCCTTGCCCTGTGCCCCTGAGCCAGGGCGGCACTCTCTCTTCCACCGAAGCGCTGCAAACAACCTTTGTATCGCCCATTTCCACCAGGACGCTCCCCTCTGCGTGCTTCTGGAAGGGGCGGGTGATCTTTATTTCCCTTATCTGGTCGGGCTGGCGCCCGTCGGGGCGGATGAGATCGCCGAGCTTGAAGGTCAGGTCTTTATCGTTTTTTTTGTTCGTCACGGAAACTCCTTAAATAATAATTTCAAATTCCAGATTCCATATTCCAAAAAAGTCTTAATCCAAAATCCAAAGTCCAAAATCCAAAAGAAAACGGTGATGTTTATCCCGCTCTCTCGCCAAGTCGCTCAGTCGTTCAGTCGTTCAGTCGTTCAGTCGCTATTCTTGCAGCTTTTCCCCGACACTCCGATACCCCGAAACCCCGATACGAGCTTTTCATTCCCCCACTCTCCCACGCTCCCTCTCTCCCACTCCCGGTTTCGCGCTAGTGTGCGAAACCGTTGACGGCCCCCGGCCGTCACTCCTCCCCTTCCACTATCGTCACCTGTTGAACATTCTCGAGCTTCCTGCCCAGGAATACCTGCCCTACGTCCTGAAACCGCTGCGGCAGGTCGGTGACCTCGAACAGGTCGGTGCCTGAAGCTGCCTCGTCCACAAAACCGTTATCGTCCAGGTATTCCTTCAACTTTACCGCTGTCTCCTCGGCAGAATCTATAAGGGTGACCTCATGTCCCATGACCATGGAAATGACCTCCTTGAGCATGGGGTAGTGCGTGCACCCCAGGACCAGCGTATCGACTCCCTCCTCCATCAGGGACTCAAGGTAGCGAATGGCAACCTCCTGGGTGATGGGGTCCAGCAGCCATCCCTCTTCCACCAGAGGCACGAAGAGGGGGCAATGGGCCGCCACCACCTTCATGTCAGGGTCAAGTTCGGTGATAGCGCGCTGGTAGGCACCGCTTGCAACGGTCCCCCTGGTGCCGATCACACCTATGATGCCGTTGGAGGTAGAACGCACAGCCGCAGCAGCTCCCGGTAGCACCACACCGAAGACAGGGATGGGCAGGACACTTCTGAGCACATCAATAGCGTAGGCCGAGGCCGTGTTGCAGGCTATCACCACCGCATCGACTCCGCTAGCCTGAAGATAAGTGCCGATCTGGATGCTGTATTGGGTGACCGTTTCAGCGGATTTTGTGCCGTAGGGAACACGAGCAGTATCCCCGAAATAGTGGATGTCGGCGCCGGGCAGCGCCTGCCGTACTTTCTTGTAGACAGTAAGCCCGCCAACGCCGCTGTCGAAAATGCCAAGCTTTATCATGGTGAGGCCTTCAGGACGCGGAGACGCGGGGACACGGGGACACGGGGAAGAGGAATACGTGACGCGGGGACACGAGAGAAACACATATCGGACGCGGAGACACGGAGACGGGGGGACACGGGGAAATGGAACAAGTTTGCACTTAAAATGGTCCTGATACACTTATTAGTTGTCCGGTTTTGATGATGCAAGGTTATCAAGCTCTTTCTCCCTATCACCGTGTCACCGTGTCGCCGTGTCTCTTGGGAATAATTCGTCCGCGGACGAATTATTCCCAATCCCCCGCAAGCAGCTGGATCCTGCTTGTAAGGGGAGTACTGATGTCCACATGCCCGGCGAAAGTCTCGCTCTCCCGTCCGTTTATCAGAAGCTGGACATTGGAAACACCTGTGAAGTTTTCTGTCAGGGTGTTCACCACC
>JALHUC010000533.1 GCA_022865845.1 bacterium
GCCAGCATGCTGGCGCCCTGCTGAAGACGGGTCGTTGTGAGAAGCACAGGCTGGGCACCGGCCGCGGAAATTTCCTGGACGATGGCTGAAAGGTCCGACTCGAACTGAGATAGTGACACTCCGTTTTTCATGTCGTTGAGGCCAAAGGCGATGAGCACGAGATCCGGCCGATGGGCCAGGACGTCCTTCTGGATCCTCCGGAGGCCCTCCCCGGCTGTGTCACCCGATACTCCCGCGTTGATGACGCGAACACCAGGATACCTCCCCGCAAGGTTTCTCCCAAGTATCTCAGGCCACCCCTCGGGCTGCTGATACCCCTCCACGATGGAATCCCCGAAGGCCACCACTGTTTTGTAACGTCCGGACTCAAAACCGGCACGAATTTTTTCATCTTTTCCGGAACATCCGGATGAAAAAGAAAGGTATAGCAGTGTTAATAGAAGCAATAACAGTGAATAATGGTTTTCTCTCACTGGTCTCGGGGAACATGCTGATCGAAGCAATATGTTATCTCCTTCCCGGTACGGTGGTGTTCACACGCTTCGCTCGAGTTCCAGGTTCCAAGGGAAACCTCAAAATTCTTGTACGCTTTCCCCTATGCGTTTTCCAACAGGGATGGAGGGGATGAATGGGATGGGCAGTAACTTAAAACAGGATTTCCTGGATGCCGATTTATCCCGTTTATTACTTTTTGCCATGTTTAATCCCCTTTATCCCTGTTAAATCCTGCCCTGGCTTTACTCGCTGCGCTTGAGTTTCCGCCTTCGCTTTCCGCCAAGGTGAGCAAGCCGCGTTCTGCGTTCTGAGTATAACCCTCAATCTTCAATTCTCAATCCGGAATCGCCTTTTTCCTTCTCCACCCTGCCAACCTTCCGATACAACGGGTACCCCAGGTACAGGACAGCGCCCCCGACGATCTATGCCGCCGGGATGGAAACGCTCCTGGAAAGGTAACCGAGACCGGTCTGCCCCACCACTCCGCCCCCCTCGTTAAAAAGGGAATCCACAGACAGGACTGTGGCCCGACGGGCAGAGGGTATGTGCCTGTTCACCAGGGCCATGCATATGGGGTTTGAAATACCGAAGGACAGACCAAAGATAAGGTACAGGAGAACGACCACTGAAAAAACACCTACACCTCTTCCTTCGGGTGGGGTCAGAGCCCCCAGCAGACCGGCCGCCAGTATCGTTGTGGCTCTGACCATGGAGTTGACTACCAGGATAGCAGGCCTCCTGGAGGGATCGGTCGAAAGCCTGCCGACAATGGCGTTGCCTATGATCATGGAAACGGCGTATTTAGCATATTTTTCATATTTCCAGGATACGCTCATATGTTTATTGTTTTCAGATTATTGCATCACACATCTTTTTACCGATGAGCTTTCTGGTTATGGGTATATTTTCATTAATATGGACAAAATTAGGCTCCTATTTAGTGAAATAAGTTCAACGCCCCATTTCAAAACAATAACTGCTAACAAAAACCTTAACAAAAGATGA
>JALHUC010000534.1 GCA_022865845.1 bacterium
ATTGGGTTCTGCATGGGTTTTCCGACAGCCTCCGCGTATCCCATTTTAAAGGTGTGAGCTGTTGGGCATTGCAGCGAGTATATCCTGCAGGACCTCCAGTTCACTTGCAGGTGTATCCATGAATTCTACACCTGAGACTGAGTGACCCCCATCTCCCCGGTGAGGTACGCTCCAGCGTACGATGCCGTTCCAGTTGACCGGTTGATCGGTATCCGGCAGATTGAAACCCACACCCAGAACGGTACCCTTCGCAAGAGAGTCTTCAGCCATTATGCGGCAACCTATCTCAGAAATGTCGAGCATGGTTCCAGGGACTCCCTCCCTTTCCAGGTAGACGGCACAAGGCTGATGGACCCGATAGCGCGGTTTCCGGCGAAAGGTTTCGCCGAGAAGCTTCTGAACCGTTTCGAGCAGTTTCTCCTTGTCGAAAGGTCTGGTGACGATCCCGTCGCATCCGGCGTCCACGCACCTGGTAAGAGTATCCTCACCGTGTGCATCCGTTACGATGACGATCTTGATCCTGGAAAAGCCCAGATCTTTTTTGATCGCAGAGCAGACCTCGTCACCAGGCATGTCGGAAAGGGAAAAGGACAGAAGAATGAGGTGGGGCTGAAGTTTTATGGCACAGTCCAGGGTCTCCCTGCCTGTCCGGGCAGTGTAAAGATCGAAGCTGTCACGGTTTAAAAAGGTCCGCTCCATCTCAAGAAACAGCTTTGAATCGTCAGCCAGCAGGATCTTGCGTTTTTCCATGGCAACTCCTCTTTGACAGGGTCGCAAAAAGTCCATTCGCGGCTTTTTGCTCCACGGAAAACGAAAAGTGTCATTTTCGCTTTCCTCACAAATCAATGACTAACGATGCTGGTCGTTAAACCAGTCATTGATTTGGGCGCCCCGCTCGGGGCGCGGCACGTTGATGTTTTAAAAAGTACTCAGTTCAGTGTAGTGAAGTCAATGGTTGAATTCAAAATCCAAGAATCAGACCTGGACCTAGACCTGGACCTGGTAAAATCATTCTATGGTCAGGACTACGACCAGGGTGGGGACTAGAACTTTAGTCTCTGGCCCCTAGACCCCAGCTTACGACTGGGGTTCCAGATTCCATGTTCCAGGTTTTTCCCTCAATATCCCATTGCTTCGCTTGTCACGCCAACGGCGTGATTACCCCCATACGCTGTCTATCCTCCCGGCCCTTCTCCCATTGGTTCCGGTCTTTGCATGATCAGAACCAGGCCCAGCACTGAAACCAGGGTCACTGAAACAACGAAAAAAGCGTCGTTAAACCCGAGCATGTTGGATTGACGCAACAGTTCCCTGTAAATAGCTCCGTCTGCCGGTACGTTTACCCCTTTCGCTGACAGGAGGGCGGTGGCTTTTGCCTTGGCCATCACATAGGAAGGGTTCAAGGGGGTCAGGTGCTCCACGAGCCTTGCCTGATGGAACTGGGCTCTCCTCGCCGCTGTCGAAAAGGCGAAGGCGATCCCCATGCTGCCGCCAAGGTTGCGGATCATATTGTAGATAGATGTGGCTTCTCCCATCTTCTCTTTAGGGATATGGGACAAGGTCAAAGTGGTTGTTGGGATGAAAATGCACGCCATCCCGATACCCAGGGTTACTCGCGGCCACACGAAGGTCCAGAAGTCCGTCTGCATATTGAAAAGGGACATGGCATAGGTGGTGCCGGCACATATGACAATACCCGTGGCGAGGATCTTCTTGGGGTTGACCCTGGTGACAAGCTTCCCTACGATGGGCATGGCGAACAGGGCTGCAAGCCCACCCGGCCCCATGACGAGTCCAGCGTGAAAGGAGGTGTAGCCCATGAGAACCTGGAGGAAGATCGGCAGCAGCACGATGCTTCCAAAGAGGTTGAAGAACACGAAGAACATGACGAGACAGCCGCTTGTAAAGCTCCTGTCCCTGAAGAGGCTCAAATTGACGATGGGATGTTCATGATACTTCTCATTAATGATAAAGAAGGCCAGGGTTACCGCGGCCACGATGGTGAAGGTTACAATTGTTTCGGAACCAAACCAGTCGGATCTCTGACCTGTATCCAGGACGTACTGCAGGGATCCAAGTCCTACAGCCAGAAAGGCAAAGCCGGTGTAGTCGATGCCCATTTTCCTCGCCTTCATGTAGGGCGGGTCGTGGATGAAAAGGACGCTTAGGAAGATCGCCAGCAGGCCAATGGGGATGTTGATATAGAAGATCCAGCGCCACGACCAGGTATCAGTGATGATACCCCCCATGAGGGGACCGACAATGGGCCCGAACATGGCTCCCACCCCGAAGATGGCCATAGCCATACCGTGTTCCTTGCGCGGGAACGCTTCCAGCAGGATGGCCTGGCTTACCGGTACCAGGCCTCCCCCTGCCATCCCCTGCAGGACCCGGAAGAAGATGAGGCTTTCCAGGCTCCATGCGGAACCGCATAGGAAACTGCTGATGGTAAAGAGGGCGATGGAGCCGATCTGGTAACGCTTGCGGCCGAAAAGCCTGGAGAACCAGCCCGACATGGGGATGACAATGGCGTTTGACAGGAGGTAGGAGCTTATAGCCCACGTGGCCTCGCCCATTCCTGCCGAGAAGGCGCCCCGGATATGATCGAGGGACACGTTAACGATGGAGGTGTCTATGATCTCAATGAGGGTGGGGAGCATGACCGTCAGGGCCACGATCCACTTGTTTATCTGTTTTTGCTGTTGCTCAGGCATGGTGTTTCATTCCAAGGGGAAAGGTTAACATGGTGCACTAGTGCACCAGTGCACG
>JALHUC010000535.1 GCA_022865845.1 bacterium
AAACTTGGGGAAGCAGCCATACGCCTTGGATACCTCTCCCCCTTTCAGCGCACCGCGGTCATCGGGTTCCAGAAGTGGCTTCAGCGGCCAATCGGGGAGTTTTTCCAGGAGATCGGCATTCTGGAAGAAACGGAGATCGTTTACCTCATCGGGCTTATGAAAAAACACAACAGGAAAGTTGAGCGGATGGGAGCGTTCGAATAAGCGAGTGAGGATCGAGAATCATCCCGACTTACCGAAGGGACGACTGTGCAACCCAGGAAAAATACCAGATCGCCATAATACTATTTCAATAACTACTTCCTACCAACAAACTCATAAGCAATTCACTCAGTCTCTTGGTCGGCCAGTCGTTTACTTTCGCTCAGTCTCTCAGTCGTCAAGTCGTATAGTCATATCTCCCACAACAAAAAATCCCGGCACTTAGGCCGGGCTTTTTCTATTTGTGGGAAATATCTAGTCTATTTTCATAAAATGATCCTTGCTCATCCCACAAATAGGACATCTGTCCGGTGCCTCACCTTCCACAGTATTGCCGCACACATCACAGACAAAGTAGGCGGTCTCTGCAAGGTCTGACATGGCAGCTAACGCCTTCTGATAGAGCGCTGCGTGGATTTTTTCCACGGCGTTGGCGTACATGAAACTCATCAAGGCACCTTTGTTATCCTCTTCCTTGGCATCCGCGATCATCTGAGGATACATGTCGGTAAATTCATGGGTTTCCCCACCGATGGCTTCCTTCAGGTTGTCTGCTGTTCCTCCGACGCCTTTCAAAACCCTCAGATGTGCAAGGGCGTGGATGGTTTCGGCAGCAGCGGCGGCACGAAACAAACGCGCGACCTGGGTGAGCCCCTCTTCATCTGCCTTCTTCGCGAAAGCCAAATACTTCCTGTTAGCCTGGGATTCCCCGGCAAAAGCTTCAGCAAGGTTTTTCTCGGATTTACTCATATTGTGTTAGCCCCTTTTCAAAATCAGTAATCGGTAATCAGTGATCGGTAAAAGCTAAACAACAATCAGAACAGATAGGATGCCACGTATAATTGATTCAGACAAGAGGATTTGTCCGGAAAAAGGAATTTTTCAGATCTTACCTGTTACTTTCCACCTGTTACTTGTTACCGATCTTTTAAAACACCAGCGCCTTCAGATACTCCCTGTTGAGCCTGGAAATAAACTTGACGTCGATGTCCTTGGGACAGGATGCCTGGCACTCGTAGTGGTTTGTGCAGTTACCGAAACCGCACTCCTGCATGGCCCCAAGCATGCTGTTCACACGCTCCATTGCCTCAACCTTGCCCTGGGGCAGTTCGGCCAACTGGGACACCTTGGCGCCCGTAAAGAGCATGGCTGCCCCGTTGGGGCATGCGGCAACGCAGGCGCCGCAGCCGATGCACTCGGCAGCATCCATGGCGTAATCGGCCTTTTCCTTGGAGATGAGGATGGAATTGCCGTCAACCGCAGCCCCGGTTCGCACCGAGGTGTAACCGCCGGCCTGGATAATCTTGTCCAGGGCGCCCCGGTCCACCACGAGGTCCTTGAGAATGGGGAATGCCCTGGCCCGCCACGGCTCGATATAGATGGTGTCCCCGTCTTTAAACTTTCGCATGTGCAGCTGGCAGACGGTGGTCCGTGTCTGTCCGCCGTGGGGAAGTCCGTTAATGACCTGGGAGCAGGTTCCGCAAATCCCCTCCCTGCAGTCGTGGTCGTATACGATAGGCTCCTTGCCCTCCTTGATAAGGTCCTCGTTCACAACATCGAGCATCTCCAGGAAAGAATGGTGTTCGGTGATCTCCCTGGCAAGGTAGGTCTCAAAGCGGCCCGGCTCGTTGGGCCCATTCTGGCGCCAGACGATCAGTTTCAGGGTCATCGTCTTGTGATCATTCTTGGATGGGCTCATTATTTGTAGCTCCTTACTGCGTAGTGAATATTTTCGAACGTGAGAGGCTCCTTGTGGAGTTCGGGTTCATTGCCGTTACCCTTGTACTCCCATGCCGCCGAGTAGCTGAAGTTCTCGTCGTCACGCTCGGCCTCCCCTTCCCCCGTCTGGTGCTCGACTCTGAAGTGAGCCCCGCACGATTCATCGCGATTCAACGCGTCGCGACAGAGCATCTCGCCGAACTCAAGGAAATCCGCAACCCGGCCGGCGTTTTCCAATTGCTGGTTCAATTCGGAACCCGCCCCGGCAACCTTGAGGTCCTCCCAGAACTCCTCGCGCAGAACAGGGATCTTCTCGATGGCCTGGCCGAGGCTCTCCGCACTGCGCGCCATTCCCGCGTATTCCCACATGATGGTGCCAAGTTCCCGCATGAACTCCGCCGGGGTCCTTTTTCCGCCCATTGACAGGAGCTTTTCCACACTACCCTCGACCTCGTCCATGGATGCCTTGCATTCGGCAGCATCCTCCTTGAGCATGCCGGGTGTCGTCTGGGCCAGGTAGTCGCCGATGGTGTAGGGAATGACGAAATAGCCATCGGCCAGCCCCTGCATCAGGGCGCTGGCCCCGAGCCGGTTGGCTCCGTGGACCGAGAAGTTGGCCTCGCCCAGAACGAACAGCCCGGGAAGGTTGCTCATGCAGTTGTAGTCCACCCACAGACCGCCCATAGCGTAGTGGGGTGCCGGGTAGATCCGCATGGGTACTTTATAGCCGTCCTCGTCGGTGATCCTCTCGTACATTTCGAACAGGTTACTGTACCGTTCGCGGATCACATCCTCGCCCAGACGCTTGATAGAGTCTCTGAAGTCGAGGAAGACCCCGCGCCCTCCAGGCCCCACGCCCCGCCCATCGTCGCACTGCTCCTTGGCGGCCCTGGAAGAGATGTCACGGGGGGCGAGGTTACCGTAGGAAGGGTATTTCCTCTCAAGGTAATAATCGCGGTCTTCCTCAGGGATCTCGTTGGCCGGACGGGTTTCATCGTGCTTCTTGGGGACCCATATCCGGCCGTCGTTGCGGAGGGACTCCGACATGAGGGTCAGCTTGGACTGGTATTCGCCCGCCTGGGGAATACAGGTGGGGTGGATCTGTGTGTAACAGGGATTGGCCATGTAAGCGCCTTTTTTACATGCTTTCCAGATTGCGGTGGCACTGCAGCCCCTGGCGTTGGTAGACAGGTTGTACACGTTGATATATCCGCCCGTACAAAGGACCACGGCGTCGCCCACATGGGTGCGGATCTTACCTGTTACAAGGTCACGAATGGTGATCCCCTTGGCTTCCCCGTCCACGAGGATTAGGTCGAGCATCTCGGTGCGCGGGTAGAGCTTGACCGTCCCCAGCTTGATCTGTCGTGAAAGGGCCGAGTAGGCGCCGAGGAGAAGCTGCTGTCCCGTCAGACCGCGGGCGTAAAAGGTTCGAGAAACCTGGGCGCCGCCGAAGGACCTGGTGTCCAGGTACCCGCCGTAGTCCCGGGCAAAGGGCACACCCTGGGCCGCACACTGGTCGATGATGTTGTTGCTGACCTGGGCAAGACGCCACACGTCGGCCTCACGGGCCCTGAAATCCCCACCCTTAACCGTATCGTAAAACAGCCTCCGGATGCTGTCGCCGTCGTTGGGATAGTTCTTGGCGGCGTTGATCCCGCCCTGCGCCGCGATAGAATGGGCACGGCGGGGCGAATCCTGGTAGCAGAAGGTTTCCACGTTGTACCCCAACTCCCCGAGGCTGGCGGCAGCCGAAGCCCCGGCAAGGCCGGTACCGACGACCAACACCTTGTATTTGCGCTTGTTGGAGGGGTTCACCAGCTTCATGTCGAAACGGTGCTTGTCCCACGTGTTTTCAATGGGTCCGGTCGGACTTTTTCCGTCGAGTATCACTGTCATGCCCCCTATTTAGCCAGAATGCCGGTTAGGATGAGGACGGGAATGGCCCCGAATCCCACGAGGAAGAGCGTTGAGATCAATTTACCTGCCAGTGTATACCTGGGCAGCAGCTCGTCGTTGCTCAGTCCCAGGGTCTGCAGGATGCTCTGGATGCCGTGGCTGGTGTGCAGGAACAGGACCGCCATGGCGAAGATATAGAGTGCCGAAATAAATGTGACCTGAAAACTGCTGACCACCATAGTGTAGACATCAAAGCGCCCCACCTCATCCGCAGCAATTACGATATCGGGAGTTATGCGGACGGTAAACTGAAGCAGATGGCCCACAATAAAGGACAGCAGTAAAAGGCCGGTCCAGATCATGGTTCTGCTGGCAAAGGTGACCTTGAGTTTTTTTGATACAGCATATTTCCCCGGGTTGGCACCCCAATTCTCCAGGGTCAGGATGACACCGAAGAGAATGTGGACACTTACCATAAAGAGCATGAACGCCCTGAAGACCCATACGAAGGGACCCAGATCCTTGAGGTGCTCCGCGTAGGCGTTGAGCCAGCCCGAACCCACGAAGATGGTGGAGTTCCCGATAAGGTGAACAACGACGAACCCGAACAGGG
>JALHUC010000536.1 GCA_022865845.1 bacterium
TATCGGCGATACTTTCACCTTCGCGATCGTTACGCCAGCAACATCGGGCACGGCCACCGTCGTTGGCAACCAGCTCGTCTACACTCCGAGTCAGGATTTTACCGGTTCCGAGACCTTTACCTTCAGTGCCACCGATTCTGGCATTGCATCTGTAATTGGGACGGCCAGCGTGTCGGTTAATGCGCCAGGATTCGCAGCGCTGGCGTTTGATCTCACGACCGATATTTTGTTTGTCGATATCGATGCCACAGGTACCGCTGACGGGCAATCATGGACGGACGCCTTCAAACATCCCCAGGATGCATTGGATATAGCCCAAACGGGTAATGAAGTATGGGTGGCGGAAGGTGTTTATGTGCAAAGAGCGGCGCCTGACAGTTACGTCATTGCCATGGTAGATGGTGTGGATCTGTATGGCGGCTTTAGTGGTGTTGAAGCAACCTTATCGGAGAGAGAGATTAATGCTCACCTCACGGTGCTGGACGGCGAAGATAATGTTGATGTTGTTTACGGGGCAGACAACGCCCGGTTGGATGGTTTTGTGATTACGAGAGCTATGTCAAACGGTATGCAGAACATCGGCGTTTCTCCAACGGTTGTGAACTGTATTTTTGAAGACAACGGTTTTGTGGGAGGCTCCAATGGAGGAGCCATCCAGAACGTCTCGGATGCGAATGCATATATCTCAAACAGCTCATTCGTTAATAATTCCGGGAGTGCCATATACAACGAAAACAGTTCACCAACGATCAGCAACTCCGATTTCTACAATAACTTTGGAGATCTAGGTGGAGCGATCCAGAACCGGGGTCAAAATTCACAGCCTGTCATCACCAATTCTTTATTCGAGGGCAATACGGCCGCTCAACTTGGGGGGGCCATCTATAATTCGGAAGGTGAACCGACTTTGATCAACTGCACAATTGTTGGAAACTCAGCAGGTATTGACGGTGGCGGAGTAGCCAGTGAAGGTGGTCAGGGTAGGGGACCGACTATTATCAACAGCATTTTATGGAACAACTCTGACCTGGAAATATACGATGATCCATCCAGCCAGACTATCGCGGTCTACTCGAATATCGAAGGAGGATATTCAGGTACGGGTAATATTGACCTGGATCCGTCCTTTATTGACACAACTATTGGCGACTATCGCCCTGGCTCTGATTCTTCATGCGTTGATGCCGGTGACAATTCATCTGTATCAGCTCCCTTTGATCTTACTGGTAATCCTCGTATAGCTGACGGGGACGGTGACGCATCAGCAATAGTCGACATGGGGGCTTATGAATATATTCCCTAACAGTTAAAATATGCCCTTTTGGATTACTCATGGCGGCGGGGTTGACTGAACTTCTCACTCGGCCAATGTGTTCTGACACCGGCCAGCCTGTGGCTGGAGTTCCGGGTTCCGCGTTCCGGGTTTCAAGTAAACATGAAACGTTAAACCCTTCGACGCACTTCGTTTGCTCAGGACAGGCCTCAAACTTCAAACATCAAACTTTCCCTTTCTCAATCCTCAATTAGTAATTATCAATCACTCGCCACGCTCAGGGTCACTCGCCACGCTCAGGGTCACTCGCTACGCTCAGGGTCCACGTTCAAAGTTCCAGGTTCCAGGCTTTACGAATGACGATTCACGAGTCAGGAATCAGGGGTTCTTACAGTTCACCGTTCACTGCTCTATGTTAAAATCCACCCATCCATTAACGATCCCTTGTTGCTACCGGGATCCGCCTCAGTTGTCCTGCCATTCAGGCAGCCAGCACAGGGCCAGCAATGTGACCGATATATCCGACTTTCGTGCCCGGATGGTCACTGTTTCCAGAACTTCAGTTGATGGATCCACCGAAGCCTTGATATCACTTAACTCTACTTCCAGCTGGTATTGAAGTTCAGACAGCCGTGTATGGAGATCGACGAGCCTCTCTTCGGCCCGCTGGACGTCCTTGGCCTCCTTGGAAATGCGGCCGGCGCGCTGTGCGGTGGTAGCAGCGCGCCCGATAGAGGTTCTGCTCACCCGCTTCCGGCCCAATAGCGCTCCAAAAATGGTCGCACCGAAAGCAACAGCTGTCTGGAATTTTTGCTGACTGGCCTGGTCTTTCTCTCTATCCACTGCCTGCTCTGCCCTGAGGATCTGCTTCTCAAGGGAAGAGATCCTGGCATCGTATTTTTTCCTGGCCTTTTCAAGTATTTCATCACGCTTTTCTCGGGCGGCGTGCTGAATGCGGATCCTGAAATCCTTCTCGGACTCTCCCGGTTCGGAGATTTCCTTGAGGGAGGAGCTCCGGAACAGCTCCAGCTGTTTACCGTGGTATATCCAATCCTTGAACCCCTTTTCCCATAATTTGTAGTTTTTGGATTGGATCGCGTCCTGGGGAAGATCCATGTAGACCGCTTCCTCCTCCATCGGCGAGCGTTCCAGGTCCTCTTCGTGAAGTGAGATCATCCGGGCATCGTCCCAACGGGCGGATGTGGTCAACTCGGTGAGAAGGGTGATCTCCTCCTCGGTGGAAACGTTGTATTTGGTGCTGGAATGATAAACTTTTCCCATGGCGATAAGATATGGGCTGTACAGTATGGCCGCCCCGTCGTCGGGTGGAGGGTCCTCAATGGGCATGAATAATTCGCGAATACCAGGCGGGAGGGCAGGCTTTCCGGTCCCATGAGAAACAGCCCCTCTCAAGGCAGGAGAAGGAGTCGGTTCTGGAGAAATTTCATGGCCCTTGGCACTCTTTTTACGTTTGGGATCAATCAGGATCTTGATCTGGGATCGTGTCAGGGGTCCTCGAAGGTAGGAAAGCACCCATCGGGTCTGGAAGAGAACCGGTTCATCCTCGTGGACGTTGTTCATGAGAAACACTCGTTTACCCAGGTTGGACAGCATCTTGTCGAAGTATTTCCGATCGAATCGGCCTCCGGCGCTACTGCCCACACCCTCAAGCCCGTCCAGAACCTTTTCCTTGTCCTGATCAGTCTGCAATCTGCCCAGGAACCAGGTTCCGCAGTTAGATAAACCCTTGTAATCGAGATCCACCGGATTCTGGGTTGCCAGAACGATCCCCAGACCGAAGGCGCGGCCCTGCTTGAGCAGGGACATGAGGGGACTCTTGGAAGGTGGATTGGCCACCGGAGGGAAATATCCGAATATCTCGTCCATGTAGAACAACGCCCTGAGAGAGGATGTTCCTTGTTGGGTTCTCATCCAACCAAGGAGTTGGGTCAGAAGAAGCGATACGAAAAACATCCTCTCCGGATCACTGAGATGCGAGATGGTAATGATGGAGATCCGCGGTTTCCCATTATCCGTATAAAGCAGGTTCTGGATGTTGAGGGGGTCACCCTCCATCCAACTTTTGAACGCGGGGGCGGCCAGCAGGTTGTTGATGGACATCGCCAGGGCGAACCGGTCGCCCTCGGGGAAAAACAGGTCCAGATCGAAGACCCCGATGCGCTTCACAGGCGGATTCTGGATGTAATGGATGAGGTCTGACAGGCTGAGGCTCCGTCCCTCTCCCCAGACCCTGGTCAGGATATTGGAGAGCAGGATGTGCTCCCGGCTCTGGATGGGATCGGCCTCAATGCCAACCAGGTTCAAAAGGCTGGTAACGGTCGTGTTGACTCGCTCGGTTAACAGATCAATATCATCCAGAATTACGCGCTCCGGGACCGAAAAGGAACTGAGCATCGAGAGAGGTAACCCCGCGCTGCTGCCGGGGGTATAAATGGCGAAATCCGCCGCTTCCTTCAACCGCCTGATACGGTCCGGATCCTGGTCCCATTCAGCGAGACCGTCCTTCCAGAACTGAGCCTGTTGTGCGGCATATTCATCTGCAGACAGCCCTTTTTTCCCGGCGTCCTCCTGGTTGATCCAGGGAAGAAAATCATCTGGTTGGAGATCCGGAAATGTCAGCAGGAGGTTGGTCAGGTCGCCCTTGGGATCAACGACGATAGCGGGGATACCATCGATGGCCGCTTCCTCAAGGATGCCGATGCACAACCCTGTCTTTCCGCTTCCGGTCATACCCACGCACATGGCGTGGGTGACAAGGTCCTTGGAATCGTACAACAGCTGGTCTTTCATAAGCTGCTTATTTTCCAGGTCGTACTGACGGCCAAGGTAGAACAACCCCAGTTTCTCAAAATCTTTCATTCTTTTCTCCCAGTGGATTTTTTTGTCTGTTATAATTATAATTTATATCAGCTTCCTACCAGGACAAGGGCAATTAATTCCATTATTTTCACTAAATTGACACGGAAACGGAGGATTAAAATGACCAAACTGACAAGTATCGAGGGGATTGGCGAAAAGTACGGGGCAGCATTGGAAAGCGCCGGTGTATCCACGCAGCAAGACCTGCTGGAAAAGGGAGCTACACCAGCCGGCCGGAAAAAGATCGCTGAAGGTTCCGACCTCAGCGAGAAACTGATCCTCGAGTGGGTCAACCAGGCCGACCTGGCCAGGATCAAGGGTGTCGGCGAAGAATATGCCGATCTTCTCGAGGCGGCCGGTGTTGATACCGTTCCCGAACTTGCCCAGCGCAATGCCGACAATCTGCTCGCCGCGATGGAGGCCACCAATACTGAAAAGAAACTGGTCCGCCAGCTCCCCACCACCGAACAGGTAGCCGACTGGGTTGCTCAGGCTAAAGCCCTTCCGAGGATCATCGAACATTAAGCAGACGTCTATTTGATACGAGCGGGTGTCTGATGGATCCAACTGTCAGATACCCGCTTGTTGATCCTGAAAAGGATCTTTTACCGTTTCATTTAACACAACGATGTGTGTGAAAAGGAGTGCGCCACGGGCTCACTAATGGACCTGCTTGCAGGTCAGCTTGGCGCTGACACAGTAAAGCAGATAAGCAACCAGATCCGTTCCGATGAACAGACCACTTCAAAAGCGCTGTCAGATGCGCTGCCCGCGCTGCTCGGGGCCCTGGCCCACAACACAACAGCCGAATGCCCTTAATGAACCGCTTATCCGGCTGAAGGTTCAGGGAACGGTTCCGGAAAGGTGATAGTCACCTTCTAATACCCGGCCTTGAGCGTCGCTGGAAAATGTTCTTGTTCCTACAGTCAAGGCCTCGGAACGTCCTGATGAGACGTTCGGGAACGGGTGTAGTTTAACTGCGACCGCAATATTTCTGTAGTAGGGATTCGGTCCAAAGACTGGGATGGGAGGAGTCTCATGTTCAAGGAATTCAAGGAATTTGCCATGAAAGGCAACGTGGTTGACATGGCGGTTGGTATTGTCATTGGTGCCGCATTCGGGACTATCGTCAAGTCCTTTGTGAGCGACATCCTAATGCCGCCCATCGGATTACTTATGGGGAACGTGGACTTTTCCAACCTTTTCATTGTCCTGAAAGAGGGTTCCCAGGCGGGTCCCTTCATGACCATTGCAGATGCACAGGCCGCCGGGGCAGTGACATTGAA
>JALHUC010000537.1 GCA_022865845.1 bacterium
CAGCTACCGAAGGGTCAAGGCTCTTGTCCAGGAACCCCGAGGCCCCCATCTCGCGCACGATCTTGATGTCCTCGTGACTGTCGTGAACACCCGTCATGACGATAATGGGGGGGATATAGCCCTCCTGAGTCTTGAGCTCCTCCAGCACACCGAAACCGGAAAGCTTGGGCATCTGGAGGTCTAAAAGCAGCAGCATGAATGAGTCAGGTGATGCCTGGAAGATGTTCAGGGCTTCTCTTCCATCCGCAGCTGTCTTGACCTTGAAACCCTGTTTAGTCAGGAGATCGGACATCAAGGCTCTGAAGAAGGCGGTATCGTCGGCCATGAGGATAAACTTTTCATCCTGGCCTGTCTCCTGGCCCGCCTCGGAAACCGCCGGGCTGTCAGGGGCAGGTTGTGTTCCTAAGGTTTTCCAGCCGTCGGGCAGCGCAACAGTGTATTTCGCACCACAAACACCGCAGCCGATGCGGAAACCGCCGTCAGGGATCTTTTCAGGGTCAAACACGTACTCTTTCTGACATAGGACACAGGTAAGTTTCATGGGCTATAAAATAACCGACCACACACCGATGTGTCAACGAATGATGGAGGAAAATATAAGAACGGTGGAGAAAGTGGAAAGTGAAAAGGCTTAAGTTCAGTGCGGAGTGCGGAGTGCGGAGGGCGTAGGGCGGAAGGAAAGGGCAAAAGCTGTGTTGAGCGGTTTTGGGTTTCGAGATTGTATATTCAGTACTATACTGAGTATGTTCACCGATTACCGATTACCGATCACCGATCACCGATCACTGATGACCGATTATCTGTCACTTAGGAGCAAAATACCTTTATGAGAATGCCCATGGCCATCAAAAGGGGGGTGACTTTACTGCTGCCCCTTCTGCTGCTAAACCCTGTGTTGGCTTTCGCCCGGGGTACAGATCCCGGTGGGTGGACACGGGTCGACAGCATCGTTGCCACAATAAGCGGCGCGCCCATTCTGGAAACGGACATTCTCATGGAGATGGATCTTGGACTTCTGGAATCATCTCACCTGGGAGATGACTTCGGCCTGTTGCTGGAAGCCTACCTGAACCGCCTGCTCATACTTAAAGAGGTGGAGGAGGTGGGTGGTTTCCGTTTGACCGCCGGTCAGGCCGAGGGAGCCTACCAGGGCTACCTCCTCAGGTACGAAAGCAAAGAGGATTATGAGGAAAAACTTCAGATGTGGGGTATCGATGAAGAAGATGTTTTTGGATGGTTGAGCCGGGCACTTCTGGTATCCCTCTACACGGAAAGCCGCATCCAGTTCTTCGTAAATATCCTCCCGTCCGATATTGAAAAAGCCTATGAGGAGGATCAGGATCGCTGGGGGGGTGCCACGATATACGAGGTCTGGGAATCGGTCAGGTCCGAACTGATGCAATCCACCTACCGTAAGGAAAGAGATCGTTGGCTCGCCACTTTGAGGACTCGCTACGATCTCAATGTTTATAGCCTGAATGGAGAGCTGGGAAAATGACCTACCGATTAACGATCAAGGACGGGTTTGCAGCTGCCCACCGGCTGGCAGGCAGCGGAGGCAAGTGCGAATCACTTCACGGGCACAATTTTGGAGTGACCCTCGAGGTGGCCGGTGATCGCCTGGATGAAACAGGGATGCTGATGGACTTTGGCGATCTGAAGAAGATACTAAAAACGGTGCTGGCTCAACTGGATCACTCGGATCTTAACGAGCACCCTGAATTCTCCCGCTCAAGCCCCTCTTCGGAGAACATTGCACGGTTTATTTGGCATAAAGTCAACGAGGCCATCGACCTCGAAACTGTAACGGTGGTTTCGGTGACGGTAAACGAATCGGAGACGGCGTC
>JALHUC010000538.1 GCA_022865845.1 bacterium
CCTATTTCTTGGACACCTGGACGATCCACACCGTTTCCTCACCCGAAACGGTGCTGCCATCGACATCACCCGTCATCGTCAGTATCACAATATCACCCCGGGACAGATCCTCACCCAGAGCAGCAGCGATCTCCTGTGTGGAGAACTTCAGGGTCATATCATCGTACCCGTCGGGCATCTCGCCATCGTCGCCGTTCATGTCAGGGTCCATGCCCATGTCATCATGCCCGCACACATCCTCGTAACTCCACCTCAGGGGCGCGACCCCGTTGAGCCGGAGAGAGGTCGGGTCGATCCGGGTGACATCAAAGGTTTCCGAACCGAGGATCGCCACCGGGAGGACACCGTTACTCTTGAGGTTCAGAGGGTTGATGTCACTTCCGGGCTTGACGTCCACAGGAAGAACCGGCTCCATATAGTCGCCAAACTCAACCCACACATTTTCATCCACCACCTCCACGGCGACCTCATTCTCCGTGATGGAAGTGTAGCCTGCCGGGTCGGTCTCTATTACGGTGTATGCTCCGGCCGAGACACCAAAAGCGAACATGCCGTCACTTCCTGTGGTCACCTCATCCAGGCCGACCAGGGTCACCAACGCCCCCGGAACCCCGGGTTCACCCGCATCCATAATGCTGTCCATATTGAGGTCGTTATATACAACTCCCTCAATAAGATAATCACCCTCGGTCTGAAGAAGCTCCATGTCAAAGGCAAGAGAGGCCGTTTTCTCACCACCTGCCCCCCCGCACCCGGCTATCAATAAAGCAGCTGTAAAAACAGCCAACACCCCTGATCTGAATTTCATGTTCTACCTCCATGTTTGCCACATTGAAAGAGTCAGAAACGAGCCTGCACGCAGTAACCTTTTCTCCTGAGGTGAAGGCGAAGCTTCCGTTCATTGCAGCAGTTGGTGTTATTTGTAATAGTTACTATTGTATCATATTAGGTGCGGGAATCACCTTCGGGGTCTTTAAAAAAAGTATTACCCGAATTTAACCCCGGATGACGAACCCCGAACACCTTAATATGAGCAAGTTCCATTCCCGAAATGCCGTTCATTACCTAACTACCTTTAAATTATGGTTTTTTTAGCCAAAGCCTTGTTTCTGTTGTCGTTTTTATCATTTACGCCTGGAACTGCGATTATACAAAGTGGGCAGTAAAGTCCACTATTTGTAAAAACATTTCTCAGAAAGGGAACTCCGATCAACTGGAGGCTGCATGCTGGTTTTTGTCGCTAGTTTCTGTCGCTAATTTCTCTCCGCCAGGCCGGCGCAGGTGATGCAGGTCAGTGCGCCGGGATCAACCCTCAACCTCTTTTCTGCGATACCCTCCCCGCATTTCAGACAATACCCGTAATCCCCTGTGCGGATGCGTACAAGAGCGGCTTCTATCCGCTGCAGCTCCAGGGCAGAACGGTGATTCGTCGCCCTGGCCATGGCCTGCTGCTGCATAGCATCCATCCTGGACAACCTTCCCACCCGTGCCTGGTCCAGTTCGATGGTGCCGGCCGCTTCCAGTTGGCCGTCCTGGCGAACCAGGAGATCTTTTCGTTTTTTCTCCAGCAGGTTCCTGAAATATTCCAGATCGATTTCGTTACTCAAGAACAGATCTCCCTTTATCGTAGCTTTTCCGCAGGCTGTATTTTAAAATATTCGGGGTGTTAATCGACGTCCACATATCTTACCATGCCCTTCCATGGCGCCGGGTCTTACTTACCGCCTGTGAGAAAGGTTACATCGTTGTCGAATTTCGCCATTATCCTGATACTGATATCTGCGCTTATACACGCCTGTTGGAACCTTATCAGCAAGCGATCCTCACCATCCGCTGCCTTTTTCCTGGCCGCCAACAGCATCGGGGCCTGGATCTTTTTCCCATGGGTTGTCGCCTACTCCGGTATTATTTACACCATGCCCAGCCGCGTCTGGACTCTCCTGGTCCTTACAGGCCTCTTCCAGGCCCTCTATTGTATCACTCTTGCAGCCGCGTACAGACATGGAGAGCTGTCCGTTTCCTATCCCATTACAAGATCCCTGCCTGTGATCTTTGTTCCCCTCGCTACTTTACTGCTCGGAAAAGGGGAACTGTTAGGGAAATGGTTCATGGCGGGCGTCGTTCTCGTCCTGGCAGGAGGAGTTCTGGTCTCCATGAAGGAGATATTCCCCCTCAAGAAGCTTTCGTTCATTAAAGGACCCCTTCCCATGGCTATATTGGCTGCCATAGGAACCACGGGGTATTCCATGGTGGATGATCGCGCGCTGCGGATCATCAGGTTCGATATTGGTGAACTGTACGGTACTATTCCCATCACTTTTGTTTATGCGTTCCTTGAGGGGCTTACCTGTGCCGGTTGGCTTGGTATCTTCATCCTCCTTGGAAGCAAAAGTTCAAGGAGCGAGCGCGTTCCTCTGGGTTGGGCAGCTGGAACCGGAGTGCTCATGTACCTCACCTATGGGATGGTCCTGCTTTCCATGGCTTATGCCAGGGACGTCAGCCTCATTGTAGCTTTTCGTCAGGTAAGTATCCTGGTGGGAGCATTCCTGGGTTTTGTTTTCCTGAGGGAAGCTGCCCACCAATGGAAGATCATAGGTCTAGCGATCCTGTTGGCAGGTCTGGTCATCGTAGCTTTGAGCTGAGAACCAACTACATGAATACGCCGGAGAATTGATAATCCCACCTGTAAATCTCCTTCCAGAGTTTGGTCTGACATCTTTATTGCCATCACTGGTTGCTCTCTCTACCATAACAAAATCATTTTATAGGTAAAAAGGTCTGACAATTATTGTTGCTGTAACCCCAAGCATCCTGTTATCATCTGGGATACAATATTTGTTATAAACTGACCGGGGGGGTCACAGGAGCTTATCAGCATCTGGGTTTGCGTTCAGGTCTAGGTGGCGCTTATTGATCAGATGTCTCCAGCGATAAGCTGAGAGGGGGTGAGACTACCAGGGTACATTTTAAAGTTCTGGTTATCGCGAAAAGGTTCTTTAAGACAGAATTCAATCCAGATGTCAGGAGGCAATTATCGTGAAAAGAGCAATCATAATCATTACTGCAATCGTTTTTGTTGTTTCAATGATGGGAACAGTCTTCGCGGCCGACGTCAATATTAATATGCTGAACTGGACCGCGAACACAGTTCTGGCCAAGTACGGCATGGACAAGACCATCGTCAAGGCCGTCAAAGAGCAGAACAAGAAGGGCATGACTCTTAAAGATATTCAAATGACGGATAGCGTGTGGAGGGGCATACTTGAGGGAACGATCGCTATTCAGGATAACATGATGGTCAGCGACTGCGCCAAGGCGGCCAAGGCTATCGTCGATTCCCACGACTATCTGTTTGAAGCCTTTATCACCGACGACCAGGGCGCCAACGTCTGCATGACCGACAAGACAGGCGACTACTGGCAGGGTGATGAAGCCAAGTTCGTCAAGGCCTTCAACGGCGGGATCGGCGCTGTTCTCGTTAGTGAGGTCGAGAAGGATGGGGATATGAACGTTTCCCAGGTCTCAGTCCCCGTGATGAGTAAAGGCAGGGCCATTGGCACCATCACCTTCGGTGTCAACGCCGACAAGGTGAAATAAGATCGGGCCTTCGGGCCAGCTTTGCCGGTCGCATGGGGATTAAAGGAGCGCGCACCGGCATAGAAAAAACAGATTAAGGCCCGGGGTGGTTTCTGCCACCTTGGGCCTTTCTTTTGGATTGAGGATGTATCTGGCGGATGGGCCAAGAACATGGTACCTTAGGCTTCCGTTATGGGACTGACTACCGACCAGAACTGAAGCACTGCAATATACGGGGCCAGGTCAAAGGTCCTTTTCTTGATCCTCACCAACCATTTTCATCCACTAAAAGGACGGTTTAATGGCCAGACGAAACTATCAGTATGAAAAACGCCAGAAAGAGTTGGCAAAAAAGAAGAAGAAGGAAGAGAAAAAGCTTCGAAAAGCGGAGAAAAAAGAGGGTGATGCCCTCACCGATGCAGAATCTGTTGCCGAGGACGGGGTAGAAGATTCCGTTGAAGCAGGGGCAGAGTCCACTGAAGAAGAGACGGAAGAACCCGCTGACGTGTAGTTGCCGGAACCTGGAGCATCCCCCGCTAAAAGATTACCCTTATCCTGGAACATGTGCGCTCAGGCGTTTATCATCTATCGTCCCATCCAGTTCAGTGCGTCCAGGTGTAAGTCTGTTGGAGTTCCCACCCACAAGGTCGGTATTTCAGACAGGAGGACAAGTCCTGGATCTGCTTTTGGCTCCTTATACATGATCCATAGGGACTTTCAGTAACAATGGGTCTGGAATCGGAGTCTGGAATCGGCATCACCCTTTTCTGATCAACAGCTCTCTTCCTTCATCGCCCCCTCTCTTGTATATTACAACTCTAGTCAGCTACCGGAGGAAAGGAGCTCTAAATGCCCATCAAATCCAGAATAAGAACGATCCCCAATTACCCCAAAGAGGGGGTCATGTTTCGGGACATCACCACACTGCTCAAAG
>JALHUC010000539.1 GCA_022865845.1 bacterium
AAAACCCTGACAACCTCGTGACTGGTGGGGCTGATTTTCCCTATCCGGACATGTCCAACGATGTCCACCATGAGATTGAAATGATCGTTGCGCTGCATAAGGGCGGCTATAACATTCCGCTCGAGACTGCATTGGAGCATGTCTGGGGATATGGTGTTGGGCTTGATATGACGCGACGCGACCTGCAGGGCGAGTGCAAGGAAAAAAGGCACCCGTGGGAGATCGGCAAGGCCTTTGATCATTCCGCCCCAGCCTCTGAACTCGTGCCTGCCAGTGAAATTGGCCATCCGACGGACGGCGCCATTTGGCTGAAGATAAACGGTGAAATGCGTCAACAAGGTGATCTGAACCACATGATCTGGAAGGTGCCCGAGATGATCTCCTACCTGTCCGGTCTGTTCACCCTTGCACCTGGCGACCTGATCCTGTCCGGTACTCCCTCCGGTGTCGGCCCTGTCAAGCGGGGCGATCAACTTGAGGGGCATATCGATGGCGTGGGCGACCTGCACTGCAAAGTCGTCTGATCAGGGCGAAGGAACATCGCCACTGGGCAAACCGTGGGGTCAGAGCTCTGACCCCACGGTTTGCCTTTCTGACCCCACTTTGGCAAAGGTTTTACCGCTATAAGGCGAATCTCACCCTTCGACAAGCTCAGGGTCGGAATCTCAGATCTCAAATCTCAAAGGTTTACCCAGAACTTTAGCCTTTCTTCCGTCTTCGTTGTGCCTAGGGCACAACTACGCCGTGACAAGCTGCGAACCCTGCCTGCCACGTCAAAGCTGACTTGTGGACTTGTGAGGGCATAGCCGAAGGCGACGCCCAAAGCGAAGACGGGCGCCTCTAGCGAGTGAAGCGAGCGGGCGAGAGACAGCACTTATCGTCTTTATAGCAACCACGCCTTACCCCAGGATTAAAACTTCCCCTGCATTTTCCATTATCCCTTTCATCCCCTTCATCCCTGTTAGAAAAGGCAGTAATGCTCATTGGTGTCAGAGTATGAATTTTAGCTAAATGCAGTTCCAGGAACCTGGTGCCTAGAAAAACAATACCAAGTGCAAATCAGAGCATTTCCCAGGAACCAGGACTAGGTACCAGGTACTGTTTTTCCGCCACAATTCACGGCCTGACCCCCTTGACCCTCAGCAGTTCTCAGATTTCAAATCCCTCAGGTTCCTCAACGGCCCCCGTTACGAAGGGAATGGAGCGCATGGTGTTAAAAGAGTCGTAGGTGTAAAGCAGCAGCCCGGCCCATATAAAACCGAAGCTCACCAGGTGGGCAGCGGTGAACGGTTCACCGTAAAGGAACACTGCCAGGAGAAAGTATGCTGTGGGAAAGATGAACTGCATAAAACCAAGGGTAGACAAACGAAGGTGATGCAGGGCCGCGGCGTGGAGGAGCAGGGGCGTGACGGTCACCGCCCCGGCCAGGATGAGGAGTACGTCCATCCCCGGGACCCCGGACAGGAACACCATCTCGCCTCGCGCCATGGCGAAGCCTAAAAACGCTATGGCCAGCGGGCTTATGACGAGCATCTGTACCGTTAACCCGGTCACCGCAGGGACCCTGGCAGTCTTTCGCATCAGGCCGTAAAGAGCGAAGGTCACCGCCAGCAGCAGGGATTCCATGGGCAGGCGGCCCACCATGACCGCCTGCAGAACGACTCCTGCCGCCGCCAGGGCAACGCTGAGCGTCTGCCGGACGGAAAGTTTTTCCCGCAGGAACACGAAACCCAGGAAAACGCTGACCAGGGGGGCGATGTAGTACCCGAGGCTGGCCTCAAGGACCCTGTCGTCGGCCACCGCCTTGATAAAAACGAGCCAACCGCTAGACAGGGACAAGGTGGCAACAAAGAGGATGGCAACCGATCGGCCATTGGTGATAATGGCGGAGAATTCTTTGATCCTCCCGGTGATGATCACGAAGGCAAGGAGGAGCACCGCCGACCAGATGATCCGGTGGACCAGCACCTCCAACGCGGGCACGGATGCCACTGCCTTAAAATATATGGGGAAGGCGCCCCATACGAGGTATGAAGCCAGCCCCTGGATCACACCGAGCCGTTTTCGGGATGCCTTCGTGGGGGCGGCCGTGGCCGTTGGAGAGGGTTTCATGGGGTGGTCTTAAGCGGGGTCATTGGGGTCAGGCCGGAAATTGTGGCATACCCCCACCCAAAGTGAGTTAATCATACCTTCTATCTCCACTTTGGCAAAGTAATACTGGAAGTGCAACGAGTGCAGGGTTTACAAGAAGTGCAGGAGTGCAAGGAGATCATTTGTGCACAGGTGCACCGGTGCACTAGTGCACTATTT